>DATFDC010000224.1:0-4470 GCA_035252415.1 Solirubrobacteraceae bacterium | reverse complement strand
CGACCGCCTCGGAAGCGGCGTCATTGCGTGCCGAGGGGGTCGGGGGCCCGGTCCTGGTCATGGGCGCGCTGAGCGACGAGGAGCTTCCGGTGGCGCTGGACGCGCGGGCCGAGGTCGTGGCGTGGAGCGATCGCTTCGTCGATGCGCTCATGTCGGCGCGCCCGAGCGCGGGCGAGCCCGTGCGCGTGCACGTGAAGCTCGACACCGGGATGGGACGGCTCGGAACGCGGGTGTTCGACGAGGCGATCCGCGTGGCGGATAGGGTGGCGGCCGCAGGACCCGGGCTCGAGCTGGCCGGGGCGATGACCCATTTTGCCAGCGCCGACGAGGATCCCGAGTTCACCGCCTTGCAGCTGTCTCGGTTCGAGCCGTTCGTGGCCGCGCTGCGCAGCCGCCGGCCCGGGATCGTCGCGCACGCGGCCAACAGCGCGGCGACGCTGCGTTTCGCGGCCGGCCATCTCGATCTGGTCCGGTGCGGGATCGCCGTGTACGGGTGCGATCCGATGAACGACGACCCGTCGTTGCACGGGCTCGAACCCGCGCTCGAGCTGACCTCCTACGTCGCCGCGGTGAAGGCGGCGGCGCCGGGGGAGAGCGCGGGCTACGGGCGCCGGTGGGTGGCCTCGAGCGAGACGTGGCTGGCCACGGTGCCGGTCGGTTACGCGGACGGCATCCGCCGGGCGCTGACCAACAACTGCGAGGTGCTGATCGGCGGGCGTCGCTATCCGCTGGTCGGCACGGTCAGCATGGACAACATCACGGTCGAGGTGGGCGCGCCCGATGCGGTGCGGTGCGGCGATCTCGTGACGATCATCGGCGCGGACGGGTCCGAGCGCGTGACCGCCGAGGAGCTTGCGCGGCGGATCGGCACGATCAACTACGAGATCACGTGCGGTATCTCGTCGCGGGTGCCGCGGACCTATCACCGCGACGGGACGCCGGCGTGAGCGCTCTGCCCGAGCCGCTTCAGGCGCTGGCGGTGGTCGCCGACGAGCCGGCGTGGCTGGTCGGCGGAGCGGTGCGCGACCGGGCCCTCGGGCGAGCCACCGACGACTACGACGTGGCGGTGATCGGCGACGCGCGCGGGCTGGCGCGCGAGCTGGCCCGATCGGCCGACGCGCACGTGTTCGCGCTCTCGGAGTCATTCGGCGTGTGGCGGGTGGTGGCCCGCGACCACGGCTGGCAGGTCGACGTGCTGCCGGTGATCGGCGGCTCGATCGAGCAGGACCTGGCCGGTCGCGACTTCACGATCAACGCGATCGCCGAGCCGCTCGGTGGCGGCCCGTACGTAGACCCGTTCGGCGGCATGAGCGATCTGCGCGAGCGGCGGTTGCGGATGGTGTCCGCCGGTGCCTTCGTCGAGGACCCGTTGCGGGTTCTGCGCCTCGTCCGGCTGGCCTGCGAGCTCGGCTTCTCGGTCGATGGTGCCACCGCCACCGTGGCCGGCCAAAGCGCAGCCATGCTGGCCCAGGTGGCGCCCGAGCGCGTATTCGCCGAGCTCAAGCGGATCGTGATCGCCGACCGGGCGCTGGAGGGCCTCGCGCTGATGGACCGCATCGGCGCCACCGAGGTGGTCCTGCCCGAGCTCACCCGGATGCACGGCGTGGAGCAGAGCCCGTATCACCACCTCGACGTGTACGAGCACACGCAGTCGGTGCTGGCCGCCACGATCGGGCTCTCGCGCAGCCCCGAGGAGTGGTTGGGCGTTCACGCCGGCCCCGTCGCGCGGTTCCTCGCCGAGCCGCTGGCCAACGAGCTGACCCGCGGGCAGGCGCTTCGCTTCGGCGCGCTGCTCCACGATGTGGCCAAGCCGGTCACGCGCCGGGTCACGTCCGAGGGGCGGATCACGTTCATCGGACACGACTCGGAAGGCGCCGAGATGGCGACCGCGGTGTTGACCCGCCTGCGCGCCAGCGAGCGCCTGCGCGAGTACGTGGCCGCGCTCACCCGTCACCACCTGCGCCTCGGCTTCCTCGTCCACGAGGCGCCGCTCGGACGGCGGACCATCTACCGCTACCTGCGCGCGTGCGAGCCGGTGCAGGTCGACGTCACGCTGCTGAGCGTCGCCGACCGGCTGGCCACCCGCGGTCGCGGCTCCGAGGTGGCGATTCGCCGGCACCTCGAGTTGGCTCTCGTGCTGCTCGGTGAGGCCCTGGCCTGGCGGTCCGGTCCGCCCCGGCCGCCGCTGCGCGGCGACGAGCTGGCCCGCGCGCTGGGACTGCGGCCCGGACGCGAGCTGGGGCGGATCCTGGGCGAGCTCGAGGAGGCGAGCTTCGCGGGGGAGATCAGCTCGCGGGAGCAGGCGATCGAGCGGGCCCGGGAGCTGGTTGCCGCGGCGGCGGAGTCATCTGGGCGTGACCGGTAGGCTGACCGCGATGAGCGAACCCGACTGCATCTTCTGCAAGATCGTCGCCGGCGAGCTGCCCGGCCAGATCGTCGCGGAGGACGAGCGGACGATCGCGTTCATGGACATCAACCCGGCCACGCGCGGGCACCTCCTGGTCATCCCGCGCGCCCATGCCCGGAATCTGCTCGAGATCTCGCCCGAGGACCTCGAAGCCACGATCGCGACCGTCCAACGGATGGCCCAGCGGGTCGACGAGCGGCTCCAGCCGGCGGGGATCAACCTGATCAACTCCTGCGGCGCGGCGGCGTGGCAGACCGTGTTCCACTTCCACGTCCACGTGATCCCGCGCTACGAGGACGATCCGCTCGAGCTGCCCTGGGTGCCCGCGCCGGGCGATTCGGACCAGATCGCGGCGGTCGCGCGCGAGCTTCGCTGACCAGTGGCCGCCCGGAGGGGCGGGTTTGAATCCGGACCGGCGAAGTTGCGCCGGACCAGTCTAAAAACCCACGCGCTGTTGTTCCTTGGTACCTTTCCGCGGTCGGTCGGGCCCCCTAGGCACCGGGACCGGCGTGTGCGTGTCCTAAGCAGGCATCGAAGGGGAGTACATGGCAACGGGTACCGTCAAGTGGTTCAGCGACGACAAGGGCTTCGGCTTCATCACGCCCGACGACGGCGGGCGCGACTTGTTCGTTCATTTCACTGGCATCGTGGGGGACGGCTATCGCTCGCTGTCCGAGGGTGTGAAGGTTTCCTACGAGGAGGAGGCGGGCCCGAAAGGGCCCAAGGCAGTCAACGTAACCAAGCTCTGAGCGGCGTCGGGCCGGCCGATCGAGCCCAGCGCTCGATCGATCGGCGCCGCGCGGTCGCGCCCATCAATTTGGGCACCGGCGCAACTGGCGCCGCGACTTCGTGTTGAATCTGAGCATGAAACGTTCTTTGTTGGCCCTGGCCGGCGCGCTCGCGCTGGGCGTGGCCCTTCCAGCCTCCGCCGGCGCGGCGGTCCTCGAGCTCGGTGTCTCCACGACGCCGCTCGTCGCTCCGAGCTGCCCGAAGGGAGTCTCGCCCTCCCAGTGCACGATCATCCTGACCCGCGCCACCGCGCTCGAGACGATCAGGGACAACGTCGCTTACCCATCGACGGTCAAGCGCGCCGGACGCCTCGTGGCGTTCACGGTCGGCCTGTCCTCGCTGTCCAGCGATCCGACGACCGCCCAGAGCGACGTCGCCTTCCTCGACAAGACCTACGGCGGCGACGCCCAGGTCCAGGTCACGGTCCTTAAGCGAGTGGGCAAGCGGACCAACTGGACTTGGCAGGTGGTCGAGTCGAGCCCGCTGGTCGACGTGCAGCCGTATCTGGGGCAGATCGCCCAGTTCCCGCTGACCACCAGCCTTCCGGTGGTGCGCGGCGAGGCGATTGCGCTGACCACGCCGACCTGGGCCCCGGTCCTCTCGATCGATCTCGACACCGACCATTTCGCCTACCGGCAGAGCCGCAGCCGCAACTGCAACAACCCACCAGCGAGCACCCAGGCTCAGGTCACGACGGGGTCGAGCGCGAAGTACGCGTGCGACTATCCGGGGACGCGGGTCGAGTACAGCGCCACCGAGATCACCAATCCGGTGCCCAACAGCACGACCACCACGCCGACCAAGAAGAAGACGACTCGGCACACGGCTCGACGGAAGTGACCTGACGCCGAGGGCTTCCGGACTGCGGACCGGGGTCCGCGTCGGCGCCGGTTAGGGCAGGCCGCCGCCGCCGCTGCTCGAACCGCCCGATCCCGATCCCGAGCCGGAGTTGCCGCCGCCGGTCGCGCCGTTGGGGGTCGCGCCGCCGCCTGTGGGACCCGATGCGCCGCTCGAGCCCGAACCGCTGGTTCCGCTCGAGGCGGTCCCGCCGGTGCCCGAGGTGGCCGCGGATGAACCCGACGTGCCCGAGGAGCCGGTCGCTGACGAAGCCGAGCCGGACGAGGAGGACGAGGGGGCCCCGGTGGATGACGAGGAGGTCGTGGTCGTCGCCGTCGTCGAGGTCTGAGAGTTCGTCGAGGCGGCAGACTGAGCGGCCACGGTCGCCGTCGGCACGGTGAGCGCCGGCGCGCCGGCGGTGTCGGTCGGCGGTGAGG
>DATFDC010000223.1:0-7679 GCA_035252415.1 Solirubrobacteraceae bacterium | reverse complement strand
CCAGGACGGATGCGGGCAGAACGCCGGGACCCAGGCACCAGCCGGCATGGGCAGCTGGCCGTGCCGCCGCAGCCAGCTCAGCCCGGCACTGGCCAGCGGGTAGGTGGAGACGATCACGTCGGGGTTGTGGGCCCGGATCAGCCGCATCAGACCGCGGCCCCCGAACAGGGTCAGCATCTTGCGCGAGAACCAGCGCGTGGGCGCGAAGTACATGAACAGCGTATACTGGAAGTCGAACAGACACGGCAGCCACTGGAACATGAAGGCCGAGTTGTCGCGCAGCAGCTTGGTCAAGAACCAGCCCATCGCCGGCAGGCCGTTGACGATCGCGATGTTCGCGTCGGGGTCCTCGTCGCGGAACTCGCGCGCCACCGCGCGAGCCGGCAGGTCGTGGCCCTCGCCGATGTCGGCGGAGATGATCAGGATCTGGCGCGGCCCGGACTCCGCGTCGGGCTCGCCGGCCGGGATCACCGCCGCGGCCTCGGACTCCGCGGCGCGCGCCGCCTGGTCGCGTCGCCACTCGACATACCGCGCCACGCCCTCGGCGAACGGCGTCCGCGCCGTCCAGCCGAGGTCCTGCTCCGCGCGCGAGCTCAGCACGACCTTGCCGTTGAAGTCGCCGGGGCGCGCCGGCGTGTAGACGATCTCGACGTCCCCGAGCAACTCGCGCACGCGCTCGGCGATCTGCTTGATCGTCACGTTCTCGTCCGAGGCCAGGTTGTAGACCCGGTTGCGAGCCACGTCGGCCAGTCCGGACGCGACGCCCTCGGCCAGGTCCTCGACGTACACGAACCGCCGCGACTGTCCGCCGTCCCCGGCCAGGGTCAAGGGCTCGCCCCGCAACGCCCGGCCCACGAACGCCGGGATGACCGCCGCCTCGCGCGCGCGGGGACCGTAGGGGATGCCGAAGCGCAGGATCGTGTAGTCGATTCCGTACAGCTCCTGGTAGGCCTTGCAGTACAGCTCGCCGGCCAGCTTCGTGCTCGTATACAAGTGACTGGGAGCCGGCAAGAGCGTGTCCTCGTCGACGACCTCCTGCGAGCAATCCGAGTAGACCCAGATCGTCGAGGCGTAGACGATCCGCTTGACCCCGGCGCGGCGCGCGGCCTCCAACACCGCCACCGTCCCCCGCGCATTCACTCGCTCAGCGTCCTCAGGCGACGCGTGGACGTCGTTGACGTCGGCGACCGCGGCCAGGTGGGCCACCGCGTCGCATGAATGCAGGGCCCGCTCGAGCCCCTCCCGGTCGGTGATCGACCCCAGCACGGTCGACACCGATCCCGGCTCGTGCCAGGGCGAAGGCCTCAGGTCGTAGATGACCGGCTCATGCCCGGCCGCGAGGAGCTTGTCGACCACGTGCGAGCCGATGAAGCCCGAGCCGCCGGTGACCAGGACTCTCATGGTCGGTAGTACAGCGGGACGCACGAGTGGTTGCGCGCGACCCAGTCGGAGTTGGGCAGCTCGACGTCGTGCCCCATGATCCGGTGGCACGGCTCGTCGTACACCCGCCCGGTCGAGCGCTCGAGCCAGTCGAACACGATGTACTTGTACAGCCCGGACACCATGCCGTCCGGCAACTCGAGCCGCGACACATACCGCGGATCCAACTCCGAGCGCGCCACCGCGTTCTTGAACGCGACGATCTCCGGCAGGCGCTCGATCTGAACCAACCCCAGGGCAGCGGTGAACTCGTTCATGCGGAAGTTCAGGCCCTCGACCTGGTACGACGGTTTGCCGTAGTTGCGAAACGCGCGCGCATGCTCGATCACCTGGGGCCGGCTCGAGACCAGGACTCCTCCCTCGCCGGTGGTGATGGTCTTGGTCGCGTACAGCGAGTAGACCCCGGCGTCACCGTAGGTTCCCGCGCGGCGGCCATTCCATTCGGCTCCGTGCGCGTGGGCGCAGTCCTCGATCAGGAAGATTCCGTTTTCCGCGCAATATGCGGCAATCCGCTCAACCTCGAACGCGATGTGGCCGCCGATGTGCACCAGGAACGCCGCCCGCGGCTTGTATCGCGAAGCCTTGGCCTCGAAGTCGGCGAACGACATGCACAGGTCCTCGCGGTTGCAGTCGACGAACTGCACGCTCGCACCGGCGCTCACCGCGGCCAGCGGCGTGGCCATGAACGTGTTCGACGGGCACAGCACGGTCTCGCCCCGCACGCCGGCGAAATGCAGGGCGGCCAGCGCGCCTCCCGACCAAGACCCAGTGGCCACCGCCGCGACACCGTGATACTCAGCCCACGCAGCCTCGAACCGCCGGGTCATCTCGCCCTCGGACCAGTGGCCCGAGTCGATCACCTCGTCGATCAGGGCATGCAGGCGGGCGCGGTCGCGCGGGTCGAACCCGATGGCAAAGCGCGCATAGTCAGCGACAGTCTGTTGCGAGGAAACAGTGGTCATCGTACTTTTGGTGCCCCCCCGGGCTCGCCGATCGTGTGCTGCTACGCCGGGCCGGGGGCACCACGATCCAGCCTGTCAGAGAGGTAGGACGGTACCGATTTTCTGACGTTTGAGTTCTCTTACGATCAGCCTCAAGGCCTCGACCGTGCGCTCGTGCGACCCACGCGAGCTGTAGAAATCCGCATCGTGCAGGAGGATCACGTCCCCGGGGTGTAGATCTCGTGTCGCCCGGGCGGCGATCCGCTCAGGCGTGGTCAACCGCCGCCAGTCCTTGCCCCAGCGCGACCACAGGATCGGCTTGAGCCCCCGTTCCCGGGCCGCCTCCAGCCCAGCCGGGCTGTACAGGCCATACGGCGGCCGGTGCCAGGCGACCTCCGCGCCCGTTGCCTCGGAGATCACCGCGGCGCCCCGGGCCAGGTCATCCCGGACCGTCCGCGCCCGCAGCGCGGGTTGGGGCCTGTGGCGGTAGCCATGCAACGCGACGCCATGCCCCCGGGCGGCGATCTCGGCCACCAGCGCCGGCCGGCGCGCCACCTGCTCGCCGACCACGAAGAACGTCGCGTGCATCCCCGCCTCCTCAAGCACGTCGAGCACCGCCGGCGTGCCCACCGGGTGCGGCCCGTCGTCGAACGTCAGCGCCACGCCCCCCGAAACCGTCCTCTGAACCCCCAGCGCAGCGGCGGCGCGCGGAACATGCGGAGCGAGCAGGTGCGCGATCACGACGATGATTTTGATGGGGTTTTCAGTCCGCGCCTCGCCGGCGTGCTCGCCATCGAGCGGACTGCCCCGCCCGCCGACCGGGGAACCCGCGGCGCCGTCACGGCGTCCTCGTCCCCGTAACGTGTCGCGCACGCACTCGCCCCAGCCCTCACTGACGCCCGACCTCGACGATTGGCTCCCGAACCCGGCGATCCGCGTTGCCCACCGGCGCCAAGCCAAGACCCCGCCCGATCGCCTGTGGGAGGCAGCGCGTCAACTCCGCCTGAGCGACGCGCGACTGCTCGGCCGTCTGATCCGCTGGCGCATCCCGGGGCTGTCCGCCGACCTCACGTTCGACGAGATGTTCCGCGCGCCGCCGTTCATCGTCCTCACCGAAGGGCCGGGCAGGCTGCTCGTGTCCGGGCTGGTCGGCCGGATCTGGACGCTGCGGCGCGACTACCCGGAGCTCACAGACCCCGAGGAGTTCCGCACCTGGCACACCGCGGGCACGGCGCGCGTGCTGTTCGCGAACTGGATCGACGAGTCGGCCGAACGCCACGCGACCATCCACGCCGAGGTGCGGGTCGAGGCTATCGGCGCCCAGGGCAGAGTCGGCGTCGCGGCGGTCAGGCCCCTGGTGCGCGCGTTCGGAAGCCTGATCGGCAGCGACGGGATCGAGGTCGCGGCCCGGCGCGCGGAGCAACAACTCTGAAACAAACCACGGAGTCGGTCGCGCCCACCTCTAATGTCACGCCCGTGAGCGTGTTCGAGTCAGAGGTGACCGTCCGCCACATCCGCTTCTCGAACCCCGAGACCGGCTGGGCCGTCGTCGAGGCCACCGGCCCGCAGGACGAGCCGATCGCGCTCGTCGGCCCGCTCGCCCACCTCGAGGAGCGCGAGCGCGCGCACGTGATCGGAGCGTGGGTGAACGACGCCCGATACGGCCGTCAGGTCAAGGTCACCCAGGCGAGCCCGCTCCCGCCCTCGGACACCGACGCCGAGGCGGTCCTCGCCTACCTGGTGCGGGTCAAGCACGTCGGGGCCAAACGGGCCGCGCGCCTCGTCGACCAGTACGGACCCGCGCATACCTTCGACGCGATCGATCACGACCCGCACGCCACCCTGAAAGCCGCCGGCATCCGCGGCACCGCGCTCGCCGAGGCCACGAGTTCCTGGGAGCGGCTGCGGGTGACCCGCCGCCTGCATCTCCTGCTCGCGCCCCACGGATTGGCCTACCTGGCCTCCCGGATCCGCGAGACCTACGGCGACGGCGCTCACCGCATCGTGTCCGAGCGCCCCTACGAGCTGACCAGCGTGTTCGGGGTCGGGTTCCTGACCGCCGACCGGATCGCGCGCACCCTCGGAGCTCCCGCAACCGGGCCCGAGCGGACTCGCGCGGCGATCCTGCACACCCTGTCCGAGGCCGAGCGGGGCGGGAGCACCTGCATGCCGCTCGACCTCCTCACTCCGGCCGCACACGAGCTGCTCGGCTCCGAGTCGCCGGACCTGACCGAAGCGGGCATCGACGAACTCGTGCACGCCGGCGACCTGGTCCGCGAGGACATATGGATCTACCGGACGCAGACCGCCGAGCTCGAGGCCGAGCTCGCCCAGCGCGTCCAGGACCTGATCGAGACCCCGGCCGGCGACATCCTGAGCGCGCCCCCGAACCACACCGACGGTCTCACCGACGAGCAGATGCGGGGCGTCCGGAACGCGTTCGCCCATCGCCTGTCGCTGATCACGGGGGGCCCGGGGACCGGCAAGACCGCCTCGATCCGGACGATTGCCAAGCAGGCCACCGCCCAGCATGCCCGCGTGCTCCTCGTCGCCCCGACCGGGCGCGCCGCCGTCCGCATGCACGAGGCCAGCGGGATGCACGCGACCACGGTCCACTCGGCGCTCGGCTGGGTCCCCGGCGAGGGCCCCACTCACGACGAGCACGACCCCCTGCGCTGCGACCTGTTGATCGTCGACGAGACCTCTATGGCCAACCTCGAACTGCTGGTCACGCTGCTGCGTGCGGTCGGTCCCAAGACCCACGTGGTGCTCGTCGGCGACGCCGACCAGCTCGCTCCGGTCGGCGCCGGCAAGCCGTTCGCCGAGTTGATCGGCTCGGCGAACGTGCCGAGCACACGCCTGACCCACATCTTCCGCCAGGCCGCCGGCAGCATGATCGTCCAGGGCGCCCACGCGATCCGCCGCGGCGAGACCCCCACGTTCACGCACGACACCGACATGCGCCGCGACCTGTTCCTGATCGAGCGCCCCGACGCCATAGCCGCCCGCGAGGAGATCGTCTCGCTGGTCTGCGAGCGCCTCCCCGCCCACTACGAGATCGATCCGATCAGGGACATCCAGGTGTTCGCGCCGGTCTACCGCGGGGAACTGGGGATCGACGCGCTCAACGAGGCGCTACGCGCTCGGCTCAACCCGGACGGCCGGCCGGTCCGCGGCGGCCGGCTCCGGATCGGCGACAAGCTGATGATGACCGGGCGCAACCTGCACGACCTCGGCCTGATGAACGGGACGCTGCTCCGCCTGCTCGACGAAACCGAAGGCGGCGAGGGCGACGATTCGGCGCTCCTCCTCGGCGCCGACGACGGCCAGGTGTTCCGCTTTCCGCCCGAGCAGTCCGAGCGCCTGCGTCTCGCGTACGCCTGCTCGGTGCACCGGGGCCAGGGGATCGAGCTGCCGGTCGCGGTGATCGTCGCCCATCCGGCCGCCGGCGCGTTCTTCCTGCGCCGCGAGATGCTCTACACGGCGGTGACGCGAGCGAGGCTGGCCACGGTGATCGTCGGCACCCGCGATGTCGTGAACCGAGCCGCCCGCACCCCCGACACCGGCCGCCGTCACAGCCGCCTGGCCGAGCGACTGACCCGCCAGCCGATCGCGAGCCCATAGGTCATGGCGGCACTCTCGTCCCGCAAGCAGCACGCGCTCCACCTGTTCGAGGGCCTCCCACAAGCCTACGACCGCATGGGCGCCGTGCTCAGCTTCGGCCAGGACCCGCGCTGGCGAAAAGCGCTGATCGACGCGATCGACCCGCGCCCCGGCCAGCGCATCCTCGACGTGGCCACCGGCACCGGGATGGTCGCCTTCGGGCTGGCCCGGCGGGGCGCCACAGTCGTCGGCGTCGACCAGAGCGAGCACATGCTGGCCGGGGCGCGAGCACGAACGGCCGCACAACCCGGCAACCCGACCTTCATCCAGGGTGAGGCCGAGCACCTCCCGTTCACCGACGGCGAGTTCGATGCGCTCACGTTCACCTACCTGCTCCGCTACCTGGACGACCGCGCCGCCACGATGCGCGAGCTCGCGCGGGTGGTCAAGCCGGGCGGGCGGATCGGGATGGTCGAGTTCGGCGTACCGGAAAGCGCCCCGTTGCGCGCGGCCTGGCGGATCCACACCCGCGTCGGCCTGCCGCTGCTCGGCCGCGCGGTCTCGCCGGCCTGGGTCGAGGTGGGGCGCTTCCTCGGGCCGAACATCGAGCAGTTCCACGCGGGCGAGCCGGACCTCGAAAGCCTCTGGCGAGACGCCGGCATCGCAGAGATCCGCATCCGCCAGATGAGCTTCGGCGCCGGGCTCGTGATGTCCGGAGTCAGGAATACCGATGGCCAGCGCCCCACGTGAGCTCGACCGCCCCGCCTTCTACGCGCTGCGCTCGGGCGGCTGGCGTGACCTGGTCACGCTGCTTCACCCGCCCTACACGGCCTGGCATCTGAGCTACGTGGCCATCGGGGCCGCGGCCGCGCCCCACATCTACGCCAACCGCCTGATCGCCGCCCTTGCCGCCTTCTTCCTCGCGGTGGGCATCAGCGCGCACGCCCTCGACGAGCTGCACGGCCACCCGCTGGGCACCAAGCTGAAGCCCGCCACCCTGACCGCGCTGGCCGCCGGCGGCCTCATCGGCGCGGTGGCGATCGGGATCGCCGGCGTGATCGTCGTCTCCCCCCTGATCGCACCGCTCGTGCTGGCCGGCGGACTGCTCGTCCCCGCGTACAACCTCGAGCTGTTCGGCGGCCGCCTGCACAACGACACCTGGTTCGCGCTGGCCTGGGGCGGCTTTCCCGCGTTCACCGGCTATTTCGCCAACGCGCTGACCGTCCGCCCGGCCGGCATTCTCGTCGTCGCCGCCTGCTGCCTGCTCAGCGCCGCCCAGCGGCAGTTGAGCACGCCGGTGCGCCGACTGCGTCGCAACACCACCGATGTGAGCGGACAGCAGCATCTGCGCGACGGCACGGTGATCGAGCTCACTCGGGCCGGCCTGTCGGCCCCGCTCGAGGGCGCCCTGCGCACGCTGTGGCTGGCCGTCGTGCTGCTCGCCGTCGGGCTAGTGGCGCTGCGGCTCTAGTGGGGGTTTAATAGCCCCGCATAGCATCAAATGATTGGGGGTCGGGCGACGTGCCGGGGCAGGCGCGGCGAGGCTGGAGCAGTGATCCGGGGTGTCGAGAAGGACACCAGGGTGGTCGCACGACGCGTGGCGCACGGCTGAGAATCGTGCCATGTGGACCCCGGAGCCGGAGCTGAGCTTGGAGGGCATCGGGATCGCCGCCGCCCCCGCGCCCGCTCGCAGGC
>DATFDC010000222.1:0-4206 GCA_035252415.1 Solirubrobacteraceae bacterium | reverse complement strand
CCCGAGGGCCTCGATGAACAACTCGAGGCTCTCGTTGGCGGTGGGCTTGGAGACCAGGTCGAACGCGCCCTCGGCGAGGGCATCCACCGCCCGGGCGCCGTGCGCGGCCGAGAAGGCCGACACGACCACCACCGGGATGTTGGTGTCGGTCCGTTCGCGCAGGATCCGCAGCACGCCGAGCCCGTCGAGGCCGGGCATGGTGAGGTCGAGCGTCATCGCGTCGGGACGCTCGCGCTCGCACAGGGCGAGCGCCTCGTCACCGTCGCGAGCGCTTCCCACCACCTCGAGCCCGGCCTTGGTCAGAGACCGCGTGACGATATTCCGCATCAGGGCGCTGTCGTCCGCGACGACGACCCGCACGGGGGAGGTGGTGGACATGGTCCCGGTTGTTCTTTCGGTTTCGTTCGGTGGTTACGCGGCGAGAGCCAGTTCGCTCTCGGAGAAGATCGCGGTCGGCTTGAGCAGGATGACCAGCCGGTTGCCGATCTTGGCGATCGAGTCGATCAGCGTGGTGTCGGCGCCCGGCGCCTCCTGCATGTCCTCGTCCTCGACGGTCAGCACTTCCTCCACGCCGTCGACGATCACGCCGGCGGTCTCGGAGCCGGCCTCGACGATCACGATCTTGGTCTGTTCGGTCAGCTCGGACGGGACGCCGAGCCGGGCCGCCAGGTCGTACACGGGGACGATCCGGCCGCGGAGGCTGATCACGCCACGGACCCAGTCCGCGCGCGAGGCGACCGAGCGGGGCTCGGAGTAACGGATGATCTCGTGCACCTGCTGGATGCCGAGCGCATAGTGCTCGGTGCCGAGAGTGAAGACGACAAGTTGGCGGGGGTTGTTTGCGTCAGGCATGGGGTTGTTTGCTCCTTGCAGTTCAGACAAGCCGGGCGGAATGGCGGCCCTTCCCATCAGTGGGTCGGTACTCAGGTTCTCGTCACTTGTGTGACCCAGCTTTAGTTCGCAGGGGTGTGCTCGGCACCACTAGGCAGCGGTTTCGCAGAACTCTGCGGGGAACTACGGCTGCGGCGTGTCCGCGCCCGCCTCGGCGGCCCCGCCGGAGCCGTCTGCGGCCGAGACCTGGCCGAGCACCTCGGTGACGCGCAGACCGAACTGCTCGTCGATCACGACGACCTCGCCGCGCGCGATCGCGGTGCCGTTGACCAGCAGGTCGACCGGCTCGCCGGCCATCCGGTTCAGCGTGATGATCGAGCCCTGACGGAGCTCGAGCGTCTCGCCGACGGTCATCCGGGTGCGGCCCATCTCGACGCTCAGGTCGACGGGGACCGCACTCAGCCGGCGCAGGTCGCCGACCGCGGTCGGCCCATGGGTGGGCTCGCCGGCGCCGGTCGGAAGCTGCTCGAGTTCAAGCTTCTCGCTCATCGCTGCACCTACTGGACCGCGACGTCGGTGAAGAACACCTGGTCCACCTTGACGTCGGTCGTGGCTTTGATCTTGGACAGGATCTGCGACTCCAGGCTGGTGCGTCCGGAGTCGGTGACCAGCTGGCTGGAGGTGTCGTTGGTGATCAGGTTGGTGATGATCGCCCGGATGACCGCCTCCTCGGGGAGCGTGCCCACGGTCGCGCCGGTCGCGGGGCCGCCGCCCTCGGCGGTCGCGCCGTCGCTCTGGCCGGGGGCGAGTTCGAGCGCGACGGTCAGCGTCGCGTAGTGCCCGTCCTGGAGGTTGCACATGAACTGCTTGGGGAGGATGTAGATCTCGCCGGCGAGCTTCGGCTTGACGACCTTGGCCGGCATCAGCTTTGCCTTGGCGACGTAACCACCGCCGAGCAGCAGCACGGGGAGGATGATCATGATCTTCTTTTTCATGGGCGGTGTACCAGGGTCTCGGGGTTCAGGAGGGTGGGACGGGGTTCAGGCGCATCAGCACGATGTCCACGCGCCGGTTGCGCGCTCGCCCGGCGGCACTGGCGTTCGAGTCGACCGGATGCAGGGCGGCATAGCCGGCCGCGGCCAGTCGCTCGGCGCTCACGCCGTGGGCGATCAGGAAGCGGACAACAGTCGTCGCCCGTGCCGTCGAGAGCTCCCAGTTGGAGGGGAACTGCGACGTCGCGATCGGCTGGTTGTCCGTGTTTCCTTCCACGGTGATCGGATGACTCTTGTCAACATTGAGCAGCGTGGCCACCTCTTCGAGCAGCGGGTCCCCCGCCGGCTGGAGCGTGGCCTGACCGGAGTCGAACAGCAGCTTGTCGGTCAGCACGCGCACGACCAGGCCGCGGCGCTCGATCACGGTCTGCACCTGGGAGCTGAAGCCATGGGCCTTCGCGTAGGCGTTGAGCTTCTTCTGAAGGGCTTTGAAGCTCTGCTGCTCGGCGACCGACGCGGACATGCTGTTCAGCGCGGCTTGAAGCTGGGCGGTGCTGAGCGCCTTGCTGTTCGCCGCCATGGCCGCCTTGGCCGCGGGCGTGTTGGCGGAGCCGGTGCTGCTGCTCGACCGCGAGGTGGGTGTGGGGACCAGCGGCACGATCGACGGCACCGCGGCGGTGGCCGGGACGTGCTGGTCGGTCGACTCCGAGCCCGACTGCAGGATCGCGCGGCCGCCGGGCAGGATCGAGCCCGAAAAAGCGGCCTTCAGAGACTGCTGAAGGACCTGGTACTTGGAGATGTTGACCGAGGAGATCGAGAACAGGACCATGAACAGCGCGAACAGCAGCGTGAGCATGTCCGCGTAGGTCAGGAGCCAGCGCTCCTCGTTCTCGTGCTCGGCTGCCGGACCGCGCCGCTTTTTGCCGTGCGAGGCCACAACTAGGCCGCTTCGGCTTCGCGCTGGGGCATCTCGGTGACGTTGTCCGCGTCGCCGTTGCCGCGCTCGGCCGGCGGCACGAACGAGGTCAGCTTGTCGGCCACCACGCGCGGGTTGTCACCGGCCTGGACGGACAGGATGCCCTCCAGGGTCAGCGTGCGCAGCTCGACTTCCTCCGCGGACAGCGCCTTCAGGCGGTTGGCCACCGGGAGGTAGATCACGTTCGCGGAGGCGACGCCGAACAGCGTCGCGATGAAGGCGGAGGAGATCGAAGGTCCGAGCGTGGCCGGCGCGGACAGGTTCTGGAGCACGTGCACCAGGCCCATGACCGTGCCGATGATTCCGATCGTCGGAGCGAAGCCGCCGGCCTTCTCGAACGGCAGCGCGCCGGCGTGGTGGCGAGCGGTCATACCATCGATCTCAGCCTCGAGGATGTCGCGCACGAGTTCCGGGTCGGTGCCGTCCACGACCAGCTGGAGCCCCTTCTTGGTGAACTCGTCGTCGATCTCGGCGATCTGCGCGTCGAGCGCCAGCAGACCCTCGCGGCGGGCCTGCTCGGCCAGCGAGACGAGCAGGTTCACGCGGCCCTGGACGTCGATCGGATCGGCGCCGATCACCAGCTTGTAGCCGGACGGGATCTTCTTGACCCCGTCCATGCCGACGCTCGCCATCGTCACGCCGCCGGTCCCCGCAATGATGAGGATGATCGCCGGCATGTTGATGAACGCGGCGGGGCTGGTTCCGTCCATCATCGCGGCGAGGAGGATCCCCACCGCGGCGACGGCGATGCCTATGCCGGTTGCGGCCTTCATGACCCGTTCATCGGCTGGGTTACGGAAACCTTCACCCGGGCTCTGGACGCGCGTCCAGGGGTGGTCGGATCGCTGACCTCGCGGCTGTTAGCGCGACGCCGCATCACTCGGCGGCGTAGTCGGACGTGGGCGTGGGATCGTTGTGCGCCTGGCCAAACTCGGCGGCCAGGCGCACGGGAGCGAGGTGCGGGGCGGCGGCGCGGCGCTGCTCGTGGCGGCGGCCCAGGGCGGACGCCAGGATTTCGACGCGGTAGTTGCGAACCTCCTTGGCCACGCGCTCGGGCGTCTCGGCGACGACGATCTTGGCGCCGGTGGCAAGGGTGATCACCGTGTCGGGCGTGGCCTCCACGGTGACGATCAAATCTGGATTGAGGCGGAAGGGCTCGAGCTTGTGCCCGAGACGATGCAAGGTGATCATGGTCGGTCCTAGTGCTTGGAGAGAAAGAGGTGGGGCGCGCGGGCCGGAGACGCGGGATCCCTCGATTCCCGCCCCTCCGGCCCAGCGCTTGGGGGTGAATTACTGCTTCATCTGCACGGCCGTCTGCATCATCTGATCGGCCGTGGTGATCGTGGAAGCGTTGGCCTGGTAACCGCGCTCGGCCTCGATCATGTTGGTGAACTCGGTGCCCATGTC
>DATFDC010000221.1:0-3586 GCA_035252415.1 Solirubrobacteraceae bacterium | reverse complement strand
TCGCGGGGTGCGGGTCGAGTTCCTCGAACTCGGGCTCGGGCTCGGGCTCCTCGGGTTCGGGCGGCGCCACGACGATCAAGTTCGGCTACGTGCCGTACGGAGACGACGGGCCGCTGTTCCTGGGGATCGACAAGGGGTTCTTCAAGAGCCGGGGCCTCGACGTGAAGCCGATCCCCGAGGCGGCGCCGACCGCGATCGTCGCCAACCTGCTCAGCGGCCAGCAGCAGTTCGGGTTCGTGACGACCAACGTGCTGATCAACGCGGTGTCGCACAACGTGCCGATCAAGTGCGTCTCGACCGTGGATGGGAACCAGTCACCCAGCCCCAAGAACGATTCTGCGGTCATGCTCGCCGCTCCCGGTAGCGGCGTCTCATCGGTCTCGCAGCTTCAGAACAAGACCGTCGCGGTGGTGCAGCTCAACTCGCTCAACAGCGTCGATGTCCAGGAGTCGGTGGCCAAGGCGGGTGGTGATCCGAGCTCGGTGCATCTGACCGCGCTGCCGTTCCCGCAGATGCCGCAGGCCCTCAAGAGCGGCCGGGTCGCCGCCGCAATGGTCGTCTCGCCGTTCAGCGCCACCGCGATCAGCGAGGGCGCCCGCCCAATCGCCTACCCGAACTCATCGCTGTTCCCGAACGGAACGATCACGTGCATCGCGGCGAGCGCCAGCTACATCCAGAGCCATGCGCAGCAGGTGAAGTCGTGGCAGGCAGCCATCAACCAGTCGGCCCAGTACGCCAAGACCCATCTGCCAGCCGCGCGGGCCACGCTGACGCACTACCTGAACCTGAGTCCGGCCGCGGCGGCACACGCCGTGCTGAGCACCAACTGGGACACGAGCGTGAACACCGCGTCCGTGCAGAAACAGGAGACCCTGCTGAAGAAGTTCGGCGCGCTGAGCACGGTCGTTCCGGTCAGCAAGCTGTTCTACAGCCCTTGAGCGATGGGCAGCGCTCGCACGCCCGCGGTGGCGCGCCCCGGCCGCTTCCTTCTCACCGCGCTCATCAGGATCGGTGGCGTCGCGGCGGTGCTGGCGCTGTGGCAGCTCCTGAGCGCGACCGGAGTCCTTCCCGGCGACAGCTTTCCGTCGATGTGGGCGGTGTTCAGAGCGGTGGTCAAAGAGCTGGGCCGGGGCAGCGGCTGGCGGGCCATCGGAAACACGCTGGTCGGCTGGGGGATCGGCTTTGCCATCGGCGCGGCCGCGGCGATCGTGGTCGGCCTCGCGATCGGGCTCAACCGCGCGGCGTTCAGGAGCACGATCCTCGTCATCGAGTTCATGAAGACGATTCCGGTGATCGCGATCCTGCCGATCGTCGTGCTGCAGTTCGGCGGCACGCTCAAGATGGAGTACATCGTCGTGGCGTTCGGCGTTTTCTGGCCTCTGGTCATCCAGGTCGTGTACGGCGTGCGGTCGATGGACCCGCTGGTCCGCGATACCGCCGAGGTGCTGCAGGTCACCGGACTGCGCCGATTCTCATTGGTCGTGCTTCCGAGCGCCGCGCCGTTCATCGCCACCGGGCTGCGGATCGCCGCCGCGGTCGCCCTGATTCTGGCCATCATCGCTGAGCTGATCGGCGGTGCCGCGGGCCTCGGAAGGGACATCCTGGTGGCCGAGGACTCCGGCGCGAGCGCGCTTCCGCTCGTCTACGCGCTGATCGTCATCACGGGAATGACCGGGATCGTGATCGCGACGACGTTCGCCCTGCTCGAGCGCCGACTGCTGCGCTGGCACGAACGCTTCCGCCCCACCGAAGGAGGACTCGCCTGATGGCCCAGCCGGACCTCGACGCGGTTTATGCCGGCGGCGCAAGTCAAACCAGCCGTGCCCCCCGCCGCACCCGCGGTCCGCTTCGCATGGCGGGCCAGGCCTTGGTCGGATTATGGCTATTCGCGGTGTTGGTGGGGCTCTGGTGGCTGCTCACCGAGCACAGTACGTCGCCGTACTTCCCGCCGCTGTCGCAGATCGTCAGCGAGTTGTGGAAGGTGTGGGTGTTCCACGGAATCCGCGTCGATCTGGTTCCGAGCCTCGTGCATCTGGTGGTCGGCTACGCGCTCGCCGGGATCCTCGGGATCGCCGTCGGTGTCCTGTTCTGGCGGGTGCGCGTCGCCAAGCAGTCCCTCTCCCCGATCGTCTACTTCCTGTACGTACTGCCCGCTCCAGTGCTGCTGCCGGCCTTCATCGTGCTGTTTGGAATCGGCTCGACGATGAAGATCGCGATCATCGCGTTCGCATCGATCTGGCCGGTCCTGTTCAACACGATCGACGGGATGGAAGGCGTCGACTCGGTCAAGCTCGACACGGCCCGGAGTCTCGGTCTGTCCCGGGGCGAGACGCTGCGCTCGGTGGTGCTTCCCGGCGCGTCCCCGCAGATCGCGGCCGGACTGCGCAACAGCCTCCAGGTCGCGATCCTGCTGATGGTGGTCAGCGAGATGGTGGCCTCGACCTCCGGGATCGGGTACTTCATCCTCAATGCTCAGCAGTCGTTCGAGTCCGTCGACATGTGGACGGGCATCATCGTCCTCGGAGTCGTCGGCAGCGCGTTGAACCTGATCTTCGTGACGGTCGAGAGAGGAGTCCTGCGGTGGTACTACGGCGAGCGAGCGCTCCAGACGGTCTAGTGGCCACCGAGCCTGCCGAGTCCGTCCGGGGAGACCGACCCACCGGGCCGGTGCTTTCGGTGCGTCATCTCGGCAAGGATTACGGGATCGGTCGCGCGGAGCCGAAGGTCGCCGTCCAGGACGTAACCCTCGACGTGTCCCGGGGCGAGTTCGTGTGCGTCGTCGGGCCAAGCGGTGCGGGCAAGACCACCTTGCTGCGATGTCTGGCCGGGCTGACCCAGCCCAGCCGCGGCGAAGTGCTGCTCGACGGGCAGCCGATACGGGGAGCTTCCGAACAGGTCGGCGTCGTGTTCCAGGACTACAGCCGCTCGCTGTTCCCGTGGATGTCGGTGGCCCGCAACATCGCCCTCCCGCTCAAGGTCCGCGGCGTCGCGAAGGCGGCGCAGCGGCAGGTGGTGGAAGAGGTGCTGAGTCTGGTCGGACTTCCCGGCGTCGAGGAGCGCTATCCCTGGCAGCTCTCGGGCGGGATGCAGCAGCGAGTGGCGATCGCGCGCTCGCTGGCCTACAAGCCCGAGCTTCTGTTCATGGACGAGCCCTACGCGTCGGTGGACGCCCAGGCGCGGGCAGAGCTCGAGGACGTGATCCAGGACATCCACCAGCGCCTCGGGGTCACCGTGTTCTTCGTCACCCACGACATCGACGAAGCGGTCTACCTGGCCGACCGCGTCACTGTGCTGTCGGGCTCACCGGCGGTCGTCCGTGAAACCGTCGAGGTGGGACTGGAGCGACCGCGCAACCAGATCGCCACCAAGGGGAGCCCAAACTTCATCGAGCTGCGCAAGCACGTGTTCGAACTGGTGGCGGGTGGGTAGCGTGCGCCGGGCGATATGGGGCGAACTGCCGTGGTGAGCACCGACCGCATGGCCCGGGCGCCGGCTGAGGCCGCGGCCGCTGCACCGGAGTTGTACACCTGCGCCGAGGAGATCCTCCACCTCCTCGCGGCACACGGGGTCGAGGTCCTGTTCCTCA
>DATFDC010000220.1:0-6028 GCA_035252415.1 Solirubrobacteraceae bacterium | reverse complement strand
TCCGGACGTCCTGGCCGAGCTGGGCACCGCCGAGGCCGCCCTCGGCCACCCCGCCGCCGTCGAGCACCTCACCCAGGCGGCCGGCGCAGTCACCGATCCTCGCCGGCGCGTCGAGCTGATGCTTCAGCTCGGCCGCGCGCTCGATGCCCAGGCCCGCCACGAGGAGGCCGCCCGCGCCTACGACAATGCGCTGTCCGAGTTGCCCGCCGCCCCCACCGATCCAGAGGCACTCGAGCTGCGTGACCAGCTCGAGGCGAGCTTCATCTCGACCGCTTCGATCGTCCCCGACCTCCAGCCGCTCGCGCTCCAGCGCTCCGCCCGGATCATCGAGCACACGGTCAAGGGGCCGCAGACCCAGGGACAGCGACTCCTGCTGGCCCAAGCCGCCCTGCATGCCACGACCGCCGGCGAGTCGGCCCACAACGCGGTCGAGCTGGCCGAGCGGGCCTGGGACAGCGGGCGGATCCTCTCCGAGGCCAATCCCCAGTGGATCGGGTGGCGGCTGGTCGCCGCGGCCTTCCTGCTCAACGGCGAGCTCGAGAGCGCGCTCGTCGTGACCGACGCCGCGCTGGCCGACGCCCGCCGGCGGGCCGTCCCGCTGGCCTTCGCCACCGCCAGCTACGTCCGCGGGTTGCCGCTGCTCTGGCAGGGCCGCGTTACCGACGCGATGGCCGATCTGGAGCTGGCGCTCGACGCCCGCCGCTACGGGTGGCACCAGTTCGCCCGCTCGGGCGCCGCGCACTACGCGCTGTGCCTGATCGAGCGCCGTGAGTTCGACCAGGCCCAGGCGATTCTGGACGAGAACGGGCCGCTGTCCGATCCGCAGGATCTCGAGGACGTGCTGCGCCTGTACTCGCTGGCCGAGCTGCGGCTGGCCCAGGCCCGGCCGCAGGAGGCGCTCGAGGCGGCGCTCACCGTGGGCGAGATCGGCGAGCGCACCGTCCGTTCGCTGGGCTACGCCCCGTGGCGCACCACCGCCGCTCAGGCCGTCCTGATGCTCGGCGATCAGGAGCGGGCGGTGGAGCTGGCCCGCGAGGATTTCGCCCGCGCGGAGCGCACCGACGTGCTGCACCTGCGGATCCGCGCCCGGCGCGTGCTGGGCCTGGCCGAGGGCGGCAAGACCGGGACGCGGCGGCTGCGGACCGCGGTGCGGATGGGCTCGGAGGGGCCGCCGCGCCTGGAGACGATCCGTGCCCTGATCGATCTGGGTGCGGCCATGCGGCGCGAGAACCAGCGGGCCGAGGCGCGCGCCTGGCTCGAGCGGGGGGCCGACATGGCCGCCTACGGCGGCGCGGTGGCGCTGAACGAGCGCGCTCGCGTTGAGTTGGCCGCGGCCGGCGCCCGTCCCCGCCGCGAGGCGCTGCTCAGCGGCCCGGCCTCGCTGACCGCCTCAGAGCGCCGGATCGCCGAGCTGGCGGCCACCGGTCAGTCGAACCGCGAGATCGCCCAGGCGCTGTTCGTCACGCCCAAGACCGTCGAGTACCACCTGCGCAACACGTACCGCAAGCTCGACATCGCCACCCGCGCGCAACTCGCCGAAGCCCTCAGCGTCTGACCCCGCCCAGATGGAATCCGAGCGACGGCTCCGGGCGCACTACTCCCGTCGGCCGCCGGGCGGGGCCTATTTCAGGAAGCCCTCGTAGTTGCGCATCATCAGCTGCGCCTCGAGCTGTTTCATCGTGTCGAGCGCGACGCCGATGACGATCAGGATCGAGGTGCCGCCGAAGAAGAAGTTGGCCGAGGTCTGGTCGATCAGGATCGTCGGCAGCGCGGCGACCGCGGCCAGGAACAAGGCTCCCGGGAAGGTCAACCTCGCCAGGATGCGATCCAGGAATTCGGCCGTGGGTCTGCCAGGCCTCACCCCGGGAATGAACCCGCCGTACTTGCGCAGGTTCTCGGCCTGGTCGACCGGGTTGAACGTCACCGCCGTGTAGAAGTAGGTGAACAGGATGATCAGCAGGCTCTCGCCGAGCACGTAATGCCAGCCCTGCGGGTTGAAGAAGTTCTGGACGTCGGTGGCGAAGTTGTTGCGGTTCTGTCCGAGCAGCTGTCCGACCGTCGGCGGGATGGCCATCATGCTGGCGGCAAAGATGACCGGGATCACGCCGGCCATGTTCACGCGCAAGGGCAGATAGGTCATGCTGCCCTGGGTCATTCTTCGGCCTATCACCCGTTTGGCGTACTGGACCGGGATCCGGCGCTGGCCCTCCTGGACGAACACGATCGCCGCGACGATGCCGACCGCGATGAACGGCATGATCACGCGGAACACTTGGTCGGGGTTGTTCCACCACGACTGCACGCCGTGCGGGATGCGGGCCACGATCGAGGCGAAGATCAGCAGCGAGATGCCGTTGCCGATCCCTCGCTGGGTGATCAGCTCACCCATCCACATGAGCAGCACGGTGCCGGCGGTGAGCGAGATCACGATCAGCAGCACCTTGGGCAGGTTGAAGTTGGGGATCAGCGTGACGTTGGCCGAGCTCTCGAGGCTGCGGAACAGGAACACGTAGCCGATCGACTGCGCGAAGGCCAGGCCAACCGTGAGGTAGCGCGTGTACTGGGTGATCCGCGCCTGGCCCACCTCGCCCTCCTTGGAGAGCTTCTCCAGCGAGGGCACGACCACCTGCAGCAGCTGCAGGATGATCGACGCGGTGATGTAGGGCATGATGCCCAGCGCGAACAGCGCGATCCGGGTCAGCGCCCCGCCCGAGAACAGGTTGAGCAGCCCGAGGATCCCGTTGTTGCCCAGATTCGAGTTCTGGATCTGCTTGACCGCCGCGGCGCTGATGCCCGGGGCGGGGATGTGGGTGCCCAGGCGGTAGAGCGCGAGGATCGCCGCCGTGAACAGCACCTTATTACGGATCTCGCCCACCCGGAACGCGCCGAGGATGGTGGAGATCACTTCGGGAGGCCTCCGCCTTCTGCCTCGACGATCAGCTGGGTGGTTCCGCCGGCCGCCTCGATCCGCTCCTGCGCGGCCTTGCTGAACTTGTGCGCGTGCACGGTCAGCGGCTTGGACAGCTCGCCCTTGGCCAGGATCTTGACCGGGATGCCCTTCTTCGTCGCCAGCCCGTGCGCGTGCAGCGCCTCAAGCGTGACCGCAGCACCGGACTCGAAGCGCGCCTCGAGGTCGCCCAGGTTGACCGGCTGGGTGTGGGTCCGGAACGGCTCGAACGGCATCGACTTCTTCATGTGCGGACCGCGCAGCTTGCGCATCCGCATGTGGATCGGGTTCTGGCCGCCCTCGAACCGGGCGCGGCGCTTGGCGCCCGAGCGTGAGCCCCAGCCCTTCTGGCCCCGACCCGAGGTCTTGCCGGTGCCCGAGCCCTCGCCTCGGCCGACCCGCTTGCGCGGACGCCGCGACCCGGGCGCGGGCTTCAAGTTGTGCAGCCCGATGCGCTCCTCGCGCTCTTCGGCCGCGCCGTCTTCCCGGGGCTCAGCCATCCGAGCCCTCCGATGAGACCTCGACGAGGTGCGCCACCTTGGCGATCATCCCGCGGATCTGGGGCGTGTCCTCATGCTCCACGGTGTGGCCGATCCGGCGCAGGCCCAGCGAGCGCAGCGTGTCGCGCTGGCGCTGATCGGACCCGTTGCGCGACCGGCGCTGCGTGACCGTGACCTTGCTCACGCCTCTGACTCCCCGGCCTCGGCCGCCGGCGCCTCATCGGCGGGTGCGCCGTCGCCATTCGAGCTCGAAGGAGCGCCCGAGATCGTCTCGGATGCGACCTCCGGCTCGGAGGTCAGTCCGAGGACCTGGTTGACCGACAGACCGCGGATTTCCGCGACCTCGTCCGGAGTGCGCAGAGACTGCAGCCCCGCCATCGTCGCCTTGACCAGGTTGATCGGGTTCTGCGACCCGAGCGACTTGGACAGGATGTCGTGGATCCCGGCCAACTCGAGCACGGCGCGCACGCCGCCGCCGGCGATCACGCCGGTCCCGGGCGCGGCCGGCTTCAGGAAGACCCGTCCGGATCCGAAGATGCCGGTCGTCTGGTGGGTGATCGTCGAGCCGTGCTTGGGCACGCGGTACAGGTTCTTCTTGGCCTGCTCGACGCCCTTCTGGATCGCCACCGGCACCTCGTTGGCCTTGCCGTAGCCGATCCCGACGATCTCGCGCTCGTCGCCGACCACGACCAGCGCGGTGAACGAGAAGCGCCGGCCGCCCTTGACCACCTTGGCCACGCGGTTGATCTCGACCACGCGCTCCTGGAGGTCGAGCCCGGATGCGGAGACTGTGCGATCTCGTAGGGCCATTGAAAAATCCAGAGTAGCGGGCCTAGAAGCTCAGCCCGCCCTCGCGGGCTCCGTCGGCGAGCGCCTTCACGCGCCCGTGGTACTGGTAGCCGCCGCGGTCGAACCCGGCGCTCTCGACGCCCGCGGCGCGAGCCCGTTCGGCCAGCAACGCTCCCACCCGGGACGCCTGCTCCATGCGAGACAGGCCGCGCAGGTCGGCCTCGATCCAGCTGACCGAGGCCAGCGTGCGGCCGGAATCGTCGTCGATCAACTGGGCGAAGATGCCGCGGTTGGAGCGGAACACCGAGATCCGGGGACGCTCGGCGGTGCCGCGCACCTTGGCGCGGACCCGGCGCCGGCGCCTCAGGCGCTGCGCGGGCTTGGTCAACACGGTCATGCTTGATTCTCCCCGCGATGTTCGCCGCCAGGCGAACTCGCAATCGAAGACGAAGTCTTCGACGTCATGCGCGCTTACCAACCTTCCGGGCCACGTACTCGCCCTCGTAGCGGATGCCCTTGCCCTTGTAGGGCTCGGGCTTTCGCTGCTTGCGGATCAGCGCGGCGATCTCGCCGACCTGCTGCTTGGAGGCGCCCCGGACCGTGATCCGCGTGGGCTGCGGGACCTCGAACTCGATCCCGTCGGGAGCCTTGATCGAGACCGGATGCGAATACCCGAGCGCGAGCTCGAGGTCGCGGCCGCGCAGCTGCGCGCGATAGCCGACGCCCTGGATCTCCAGGCGCTTCTCGAACCCGGCGGTGACGCCCTGGACCATGTTCGCCACGAGCGTCCGGGTCAGGCCGTGCAGCGCGCGATGCTCGCCGCGATCGGTAGGCCGGGTGACCACGATCTGATCGTCGACCTGCTCGACCTTGATGTCGCGGTTGACGCGCTCGGACAGCTCGCCCTTGGGGCCGTTGACCGTCACGCGCTCGGGCTCGATCGCGATCGTCACTCCGGCCGGGACGGGAATGGGTTGTCTACCGATGCGGGACATGGCTCGTCGGGGTCTACCAGACCTTCGCCACGACTTCGCCGCCGACGCCCTCGATCCGGGCCTCGTGGCCGGTCATGACGCCCTTGGAGGTCGACATGATCGCGGTCCCCATGCCGCCCTGAATCCGCGGGATGTGGGCGTGGTCGACATAGGTGCGCTGACCCGGGCGCGAGACCCGCTGCAGCCCGGTGATCACCGGCTTGCGCGCCTGCGTGTACTTCAGCGTGATCGTCAGCTCCTCGCCCGGACGGCCCTCGGCCGGCTCATGCACGTCGAAGGCCTCGATGTATCCCTGCTCGTGCAGGATCCGGGCGATCTCGCGCCCCAGCCTGGAGGACGGGATGTTGACGTCGTGGTGCTGGGCCGCCGCCGCGTTGCGGATACGGGTCAGGAGGTCGGCGATCGGGTCGGTCATGCTCATGGCGTCACCAGCTCGACTTGGTCATGCCCGGGATGTAGCCGTTGTGCGCGAGCTCGCGCAGGCAGATCCGGCACAGACCGAACTTGCGGTAGACCGACCGCGCCCGGCCGCAGCGGCGGCAGCGGGTGTAGGCACGCGTCTTGTACTTGGCGGGACGCTGCTGACGGACACGCTGTGAAGTCTTGGCCATGGGCTCCTTCTACGTCTAGGCGACGGCCGCCTCCGGACGGCCCTCTTTGGAAAATGGCATCCCGAGCGCCTCGAGCAGCGCGAACGCCTCGTCGTCGCTCTGGGCGGTCGTGGTGATCGTGATGTCCAGGCCGCGGACCTGGTCCACCTCGTCGTAGTCGACCTCGGGGAAGATGATCTGCTCGCG
>DATFDC010000219.1:0-3197 GCA_035252415.1 Solirubrobacteraceae bacterium | reverse complement strand
AGGTCATCCGAGCTACCGCGCGGTGGCACACGAGATGCATGCGCAGATCAGCTCGGTTCACCCGGCGGTGGGCGCGATGATGACCCACGTCGATCGCGAGACCGAGCCCCGGCTCGAGCGGATCCTGTCCGAGATGCGCAGCCAGGCCCGGGCCGGTGCCAGCACATGAGGCCGCCGGCACCGCCCCGCAGGCAACCGGCCTGAACTGAGGGCTTCCCAGCCGCGCGCTCGCCGCCCTCGCAGCCTAACCAACCGCGAATCAATCATCTAGCCCAGACTCAACGCATCGCTCTGGGCTCCCACGAGGAGATCAAGCGCGAGTTCGGGATCGTGCTTACTGGAGCGTGTTCGACAGCCGCATCCGCTCGAGCGAGACCTTCTGCGACAACGTGTTGAGCGCTGAGATTCTCGCGTTGTAGGCGTGCGCGGCAGCGATCTCCGCCTTCTGCACCACGACGGTGTCGCTGCTCGCGGCGGCGCGATCGAACTGGGCGAGCACGGGTCGGACGTCCGAGGTCGAGCCTGAGGCCAGCGCGGCCGCCAGTCGTCCGGCGCTGCGGCTCATCCCTTCCAGGGCGATCACCTGCGCCTTGAATCCGGGCTGCGAGACGGCGGGCGGCCGAAGGCCGCGCAGCTGGATCAGCATCGCGCTGGTCGTCGCCTGGAACCGGCGCAGTGCGGCCGCCTTGCTCGCGAACACCGCGCGGACCGCGGCGGCGCCGTAGGCCGACCGTTGACTGAGGACGGTCTTTAGCTGGTTGGTCGCGGGTCCGAGTGTCCGCAGCGCGGCGGCGTAGCGCGGCAGGAACGCCACGAGCTCCGCGACCTGGTGGGTCATCGCCGCCTGATCGTCGAGTAGCTTGAGCAGCAGTACGCGCAGGTGCTTGCCCGCGGGAGGAGCTCTGAGCGCGGCCAGCCGGGTCCTGAGCGCTCGGATCTCGGCCCACGCCTGTTGCAGTGTCTGCTCGGGCGGCACGCCGAAGTACGGCAGCGACCTGCCCGCGGAGCGCTGCAGTTGGGAGAACGTGTTCCCCGCCGAGGCGACCGAGGCAAGCGGCTTGGCGAGCGCCTTCTCGATCGCGTTCACTTCTTTGACGTAGCTGGCGACAGCGGGGCGCTGACTCGGCTGCGATTGCTGCCCGCACCCACCCGCGATCAAGGCCACGACGATGACCGCAAGCGCCGAGCGCCGGCGAGCGCTCACTTCATCAGTTGCACGACGGAGACGGAGCCGTCGCGGTGCTTGAACACGAGCTTGACCAGTCCACGACCGGGAGCGAACCAGCAGGTGCGGACGCCGCTGCCGAACGGGTGACCCCGCTGCGTGAGCGTGCTTCGCACCTCGAGGGCCGCGAAGGTTCCGGCGGGAACGTGCACCTTGCGGACGCCGATGATCTTGGTCCTCCCGGTCACGCCGAAGGTCTGGAAGTCAGCGGGGTTGCCGCTGCCCCAGCGGTTGCCGGCCTGGGGATATCCGGGCAGGACCGGGTTGTAGCCGTACACCATCAGATCTATCGGCGTGAAGAAGTGGCGCTTGTGCCCAAGTCGCGGGAACTTCACGAGCGTCGCGACCGAGCTCGAGCCCCACAGGTTCGTCAACCCGTCGACGCGGGCGTCAAACCCGTATTGGGCGACGACCCGGATCGGGCCCGACACGCTCTTAACCGAGATCCGGGAAGACCGGTTCGCGACCGCGCTGACCGTCACCGATTCGACCTCAGGCTGCGACAGGTGCTTCTTGTTGGTCCACTTGTATTTGTTGGTCATCCCCTGGACGAGCGGGAAATAGTCGGCGTCCGGCGGGGGCGGCATCGGCCTCAGGTTCGTAGCCAGGAGACTGGCGGTGGTGACCGGCGCGCCGTTGCCGCCGCTGTGGTCGAACACGATCCGCACCGGCCCGACTCCGTATACCCACCAAGTTGTGCGCACGCCGCTGCCGTACGGATCGCCCAGCGCTCCCGACTGCGCGACGTTCGTGCGGACGACGGCCGCGCTGACCCCGCGCGGGAACGCCGGCACCTTCACGAGCTGGACCCCGAGGTATCGGGAGGAGCTCTCGACGCTGTTATCGCCGCCGCCGGTCGCGTTCCAGGTCGTGTCCCGGAGCAGCGGCTCCGACAGGACCGGTACCCGATTGCCCCAGATCAGCGTATAGAGCGTGCTCGAGATGCTGTTCGAGCAGGGGCTTGGGTTTGCGCACAGGATCGGCATGTTCACGGGTGGCGGGCAGCTGTTCCAGTTGGTGTTGATCAGACCCGAGTTCGTGCCCTCGAACGACATCGTCCCGACGTCGGAGTTCTGCGAGCAGCTGATCGAGGTCGCGCCGGCCGCCGGCGGCTGGTCCTGCGGGTCGGCCCAGGCGAGCGTGAAGCTGGATCCCTGCTGCTGCTGGACGACGACGTTCTCGACCGTCCCGGACGGGTTGTAGGTGCTGTCGCTCCACAGGTACTGCCAGGTCGCGTTCGCCGGATCGGGGAACCACTCGTCGGCCAATGCGCCAGCTGGCGTGCAGAGCGCGACCGCGCACACCACCAGACACAGCACCCCAAGCTTCAACCCTTACCCCCCAACGTTGCTCGAACGATAACACCCGCCGGACAGGTTGAGTCAGCGCGGCCGGAACCGTGCCTGACGATACCTCACGAAACGTGGATGAAGCTCGGATGTATGGTCAGTCAACCGACAGCCACGCGCCCCGCGACGATCCTCGCCAGCCGCAGCTCGAATGACCGCGCCACCGGTGCCAAGAAGCTCGAGATGCTCAGCTCGGTCACCGTCTTGCCACCGCCGAGCAGGACCACGTCGAGGTAGACGTTCACGGTCTGGTTGGGAATCGAGGCGGTGCCGAAGACCCGGTAGCCCATCGCGTGCACCGGCAGGCTCGGCAGCGCGAGCAGGCGCTTGCTCCTGACCGAGAAGTGAACGCCGCCCCGGGTGCTCCGGACGAGGCTCGCGGCGACGCACCTCTCAAGACGCCGGCGCGCCACCTCGCGCCAGACGGTCTGCGCCTCCGAAGCGCTGGCGTACGCGTAGGCGGTCTGGGACGCGAACGGGCCGCTCGAGCCGGCCTGAAAGGTGGGTGAGATCGCCGCGCCTGTCTGCACGACGCCCGCCAGGGTGGGGCTGAAGGCGGGGCATGTGAGACCGGGAACCCGCTTCGGCGCCGGCGTGTGCGTCCAGCTCCGGCCGAAGTCCGA
>DATFDC010000218.1:0-3005 GCA_035252415.1 Solirubrobacteraceae bacterium | reverse complement strand
TGTGGAGAGCTTGCAGTAGCAGTTATCGGCCTGGGCAAATTCGGTCGATATCGGGCGAAGACCCCATCTTGGGGGTTCCGCCCATGAAATCTCGCTCGCTGCTCGTCCAAGTCCTGTTCGTGAACCTGCTCCTGGTGGCGGGCACGGCGGTCGTGGCCGTGATCGCGCTCGAGCCACGCATCGGCAGCGCGCTGGGCGGACGCGAGATGCTCGTGCTCGGCATGGCCCTCGTGGCCACCCTGCTCGGCAACTGGCTGCTCCTGCATCGCCGGTTCATCCCGCTCGACCGCCTGATCTCGGCCATGGAGCAGGTTGACCTGGCCTCGGCCAACCAGCAGCTGGCCGCCTGCGACCGGGTCGACAGCGCCGAGGCCCATCGCCTCGAGGCCGCGATCAACCGCATGCTGACCCGGCTCGAGGCATCGCGCCGCGAGGCCGGCCGGGCCGCCGTGCAGGCCCAGGAGCGCGAGCGCCGGCGGATCGCCCAGGATCTGCACGACGAGGTCAACCAGGCGCTGACCGCGGTCTCGCTGCGCCTCCAGGCCTCGATCGAGCACGCGCCCGACGAGCTGCGCCACGAGCTGACCGAGACCAAGCGGCTGGCCGGTCAGGCCATGGAGGAGCTGCTCGCGCTGGCCCGCCAGCTCAGGCCCGCGGTCCTCGACGATCTGGGCCTCCTCCCGGCGCTCAAGACCCAGGTTCGCGACTTCGCCGACCAGACCGGGATCCAGGCCGCGTTCAACGTGCGCGGCCCGGTCTCCGAGCTGGAGCCCGAGCAGCAGCTGGTCGTCTACCGGGTGACTCAGGAGAGCCTGTCCAACGTGGCCCAGCACTCGGGGGCGAGCAAGGTCGACGTGGAACTCTCCTTCGACACGGGCACCGAGCTGAAGATCGTCGACGACGGATGTGGCTTCACGGAGGCGCGCGAGGGCGGGCTCGGCCTGTCGGGGATGCGCGAGCGCGCATTGCTCGCCGGCGGGCGACTATCGATTTGGTCGGGCCAGGGACGGGGAACGCGAGTGGAGCTGACGCTCGCATGAACAGGAAAGGACTCTGATGCGAATCTTGGTGGCCGACGATCACGGGATCGTCCGATCGGGGATCAAGCTGCTGCTCGAGCGCCAGCCCGGGCTCGACGTGGTGGCCGAGGCATGCGACGGTGTCGAGGCGGTTGAGCAGGCGCTCGCCACTCGGCCGGACCTGTGCATCCTCGACGTCGGGATGCCGCGCATGACCGGCCTGCAGGCCGCCCGCGAGATCCGCTCGCATATCAAGGACGTCACCGTGCTGATGCTCTCGATGCACGACGACGAGCACTATCTGTTCGAGGCGCTCAAGGCCGGCGCGTCCGGCTACGTGCTCAAGCGCGAGGCCGATCAGGACCTGGTCGGCGCGGTCCAGGCGGTGGGGCGCGGCGAGGCCTTCCTGACCAACGCGGCCGAGCGCGAGATCATCCGCCGCTGGATGGAGGACGGCGACGGCGGTCCCGCGGTGTCGCTCACCCCGCGCGAGGAGGAGGTGGTCAAGCTGATCGCCGAGGCCTACACCAACGCGCAGATCGCCCAGATCCTCCACCTGGCCGAGAAGACCGTCGAGTCGCACCGGGCCAACGTGCTGCGCAAGCTCGGCATGCGCGACCGTGTGGAATTGGTGCGCTACGCGATCCGCCGGGGTCTCGTCGAGGCATAGGTGGATTTGGGGCCGCCTTCGGCGGCGTCCGTGGGGCCGGGCGGGCCTCATCCGGACGGGGCGCGACTGCAGTGCGGCCGACGGCCATGCTTAACCAACGAAAGCTCCCCACACAAGCCACGCCCCGGGGACGTAAGCATCCTCCGCGTGCTTATGTCCCCACGAGGGCCGACAACTTGGGGGCTTTCGGGACTAACGCACGGTGCCGCTCCGACCCGCGGCCGCACTAGCATCGGGCGCGTCGTGCGCGCGCCCGTCGACCACATCGCTGCCCCGCCCTTTCCGAGGGGCCTCACCTGGGTGAACTCCGAGGGACCGCAGCAGCTCGAGCCCGGGCGTCCGACGCTGGTCGAGTTCTGGGACTTCTGCCGCCCCCAGTCGATCCGCACGCTGCCGTACGTCAGGGCGTGGGCCGAGCGCTACCCCGAGCTCAAGGTGATCGGGGTGCACGCCGCCGGCTTCCCGCCCTCACAGGATCCCGACGCCGTGCGCAGCGCGACGGAGCGCCTGGCCATCCCCTACCCGGTGGCGATCGATGCGCAGTACGAGGTGTGGAACCTGTACGGCAACCTGGGCTGGCCGGCGCGCTACCTGTTCGATCAGCGCGCGATGCTGCTCCACTACCACTACGGCGAGGGCGGCTACGCGGAGACCGAGGAGGCGATCCAGGAGCTGCTCGAGATCGACGAGCCGCTGATCGAGCCCCTCCGCCCCGAGGAGGCGCCCGACGCCCGGCTCGAGCCCCAATCCGATGACGTCGAGGGCCCGTACCAGGGGCCCTATCGCGCGGGCGCCGTGTGGGCGGTGCTCGACGGCGCCGGCACCGTCACCGCGAACGGCCACACGACGACCGTCGATCACCCTGGCTGCTACGAGCTCATCGCGCACGAACACAGCACGGCCGGCGAGTTGACGCTTAATCCCGGCCCCGGCGTCACGTGCTACGCCGTGTGCTTCACCCCCGGTCTAGCAGGTTGACCAGCTCCGGCGGACCTGAGTCGCCGACGATCGTGCCGAACCCGGGCCGGTAGGGGCTGTCGCCGGGCGAGTCGCCGATCCACGCCGGGTCGTGCACCCAGCTCCCGGTGTTGACCACGCGCCCCCACTCGTCCCGATCGTCAGTGGAGAGAGGACCGGCCCGATGCGTGTGGCCGAAGATCACATGAGCGTCCGGCGGCACGCCGAGCCGCGCGAGCACCTCGCCGAACGCACGCAGGCCCGCCCGCCGCAGCTCTGGTCCGGACACGTCGGCGCGCAACGGGCCCAGTCCGCCACGGTTCAAGGCCGCCACCACGGCCGGAAATGCCGCCGTCACC
>DATFDC010000217.1:0-3557 GCA_035252415.1 Solirubrobacteraceae bacterium | reverse complement strand
CCAACGTCGAGGACCACCGCCGCGTGGCCCTGGCCGAGGTCGTCGCGGCGATCGCCCGCCACGCCGCGCCGAGCCGGGCCGAGCTGGTCGGGCTGGCGCCGCGGGCCGCGTTCGAGGGGTTTCCCGACGATCTGCCGGTGGCCAACCGGCGCACAGTCGAAGAAGCGCTGGCCCGCGGGCGCTAGCGCGCTCACCGCTCGGCCTACTAAGCTCCAATACACCATGGCTCAGACCAGGCGCAAGCGCCGCACGAAGCATCGCGGGACGGCCGCGGGCACGATCGAGACCCGGGGCCGCACGGGGCGTCCGCCGACGGCCGAGGAGCGCAAGAAGCAGTCGCGGGTCAGCGCCCGCGAGCAACGGCTGAACACGCCGCCGACCTGGAAAGGCGCGGCGACACGCGGCGGACTGGCCGCGGTGCTCCTGTTCGTGCTGTTCGCGTTCCTGGGCCGGGGCAAGTCCCCGATCGTCAGCGCGGCGATCTTCGCCCTGGTCGCGCTCGCCCTGTACATCCCGGGCGGTTACTACATGGAGACGTGGATGTACAACCGCCGGCAGAAGCGCAAGCAACCGGCAACCCGAGAGCCCCGCAAGTGAGCTCGCTCGACGTCCGCATGTTCACGGTCGGCCCGGTGCAGGAGAACTGCTTCATCGTGCGTCACAAGGACGCGCCGAACGCGCTGATCGTGGATCCCGGCGACGAAGCCGAAACGCTCCTGGAAGCCGTCGAGCGCCTCGGTATCGAGACCATCGACGGGATCCTCATCACCCACACGCACTTCGACCACATCGGCGCGGTGGCGCCGGTGGCGCGGGCGACCGGCGCCCCGGTCTACTGCCCTGAGCTCGAGACCCAGGTCCTGGCCAACGTCATGGACTACGTCCCGTGGCCGGGCTTCGGGCCGTTCGAGAGCTATGACGCCGACCACACGGTCGCGGGCGGCGAGACGCTGCAAATCGGCGGCCTCGACATCGATGTGATTTTCACCCCGGGGCACAGCCCGGGCCACGTCACCTACGCGATACCCGACCACGAGGCGCTGTTCTCGGGCGACGTGCTGTTCCAGGGCTCGGTCGGGCGGGTCGACCTGCCCGGGGGCGACTGGCCGACGCTGCTGGCCTCGATCGAGAATCTGGTGAGCACCTATCCGGCCGAGACCACCGTGTATCCCGGCCACATGGGAATCACCACGCTTGGGCGCGAGCGCGCGACCAATCCGTTCCTGCGCGAGCTCGCGGAACGGTGAGCGCTCGGTGATTCAGGCCCCCCGCGGAACATTCGACATCCTGCCCGAGTCGGCGGCGCAGCGGAAGGTCGTCGAGGAGCAGGTCGAGAAGATCCTCGGCGCCGCCGGCTACCGCCGGATCGAGACGCCCACGTTCGAGGCGACCGACCTGTTCGCGCGCGGCGTCGGCGAGGCCACCGACATCGTGCAGAAGGAGATGTACACGTTCGACGACGGCGGCGGGCGCTCGCTCACGCTGCGGCCGGAGGGCACGGCGCCGGTGTGCCGCGCCTACCTCGAGCACGGCATGCACAAGCTCGCCCAGCCGGTCAAGCTCTGGTACCTCTCGAGCTTCTTCCGGGCCGAGGCGCCGCAGCGCGGGCGCTACCGGCAGTTCTGGCAGGTCGGCGCCGAGGCGATTGGGTCCAACGCGCCCGAGACCGACGCCGAACTGATCGTGCTCCTGGCCGATCTGCTCGAGGCGCTCGGCGTCAAGAAGACCCGGCTTCGGCTATCGAGTCTCGGCACGCCCGAGACCCGGGCGAGCTACCGCGAGGAGCTCAAGGAATACCTGCGCGCCCACGAGGACGAGCTGTCCGAGGAGGTGCGCGGCCGGATCGATCTGAACCCGTTGCGCGCGTTCGACGCCGACGACGCACGCACACGAGCCGTCATGCGCGACGCGCCGATCCTGATCGACCGCCTCAATGACGAGGACGCCGCGCACTTCGCGCAGGTCCGTGCCCTGCTCGACGATGCGGGCATCCGCTACGAGCTCGATCCGACGCTCGTCCGCGGCCTCGACTATTACACGCGGACCGTGTGGGAGTTCACCAGCGACGCGCTCGGCGCTCAGTCAGGCGTCGGGGGCGGCGGCCGCTACGACGGTTTGATGGAGATCCTCGAGGGACCCCCGACGCCGGGCGTCGGCTGGGCGGCCGGCATCGAACGGATGCTGCTGGCCGCCAGCGACCTGGCCGCGCCGGCCGATTTCGTCGACCTGTTCGTCGCGCTGGCCAAGCCGGACGGCAACCGCACCGCGTTCGAGCTGGCCCGCGAGGCACGCCGGGCCGGTCTGCAGGCCCAGCTCGAGCTGGCCGGCCGCTCGCTCAAGGGGCAGCTCAAGCACGCGGATCGCATCCACGCGCGGTGGGTGGCGATCGTCGGCGAGAACGGCGTGGTCACGCTCAAGGACATGGAGTCCGGGGACCAACACGACGCGCCCGTCCAGAACGTGATCCCGACCATCCTGCGGGGCGCAAAATCGTGAAGCGAGCACCCCGGCCGAACCACTATCGCGACGCCTGGTGCGGGCAGCTGACCGCCGACCGGGCGGACACCGAGGCTCGCGTCGCCGGCTGGGTGCATCGCCGCCGCGACCATGGCGGGTTGATCTTCATCGACCTGCGCGACCGCTCGGGAATCGTCCAGCTCGTGTTCCACCCCGAGAACGCGCCCGAGGCCCACAAGCGGGCGCACGCGCTGCGCTCCGAGGACGTGGTCAGCGCGGCCGGCACGGTCGCCCGGCGTGACCCCAAGAACGTCAACCCCAACCTGGCCACAGGCGAGATCGAGCTCGCGGTCTCAGACCTCGAGATCCTCGCCGACGCGGAGACCCCGCCGTTCCCGGTCGACAACGGCGCTGACGTCGACGAGATCATCCGCCTGCGCCACCGCTCGCTCGACCTGCGTCGCGCCCAGCTCCAGCGCACGATCGCGCTACGCCACCGCGCGATCGCCACGATGCGCGAGGTCCTGAACGACCGCGATTTCCTCGAGATCGAGACGCCGTACCTGACGCGCTCGACGCCCGAGGGTGCGCGGGACTATCTGGTCCCCGCGCGCATCCAGCCAGGCTCGTTCTACGCCCTGCCGCAGTCGCCCCAGCTGTTCAAGCAGCTATTGATGATCGGCGGCATGGAGCGCTACTACCAGATCGCGCGGTGCTTCCGCGACGAGGACACCCGCGCCGACCGCCAGCCCGAGTTCACCCAGCTCGATGTCGAGATGGCGTTCGTCGCGGAGGACGACGTGATCGACTGCATGGAGGCGGTGATGGGCGCGGTGTTCGAGCGCGAGGGGTTCGACGTCCCCGCGCCGCCGTGGCCGCGGATGACCTTCGCCGAGGCGGTCTCGCGCTACGGCATCGACCGGCCCGACACGCGCTTCGGACTCGAGCTGCACGACCTCGGTGAGGCGGTGGCCGCGAGCGAGTTCAAGGTGTTCGCCGACGTGCTGGGATCGGGGGGCGTGGTCCGCGGGATCAACGCGGGCGCACGGGAGCTGCCCCGCTCCGACCTCGAGGCGCTGACCGAGCTGGCCAAGCAGCAT
>DATFDC010000216.1:0-3149 GCA_035252415.1 Solirubrobacteraceae bacterium | reverse complement strand
ACCCTCGGCAGGGCGGGCGCTCAAAACCGCCGCGGTGACCTCGGCGGTCGAGCGATCGGTCAAGGCGTCGAGCAGCGCGTCGCGTCCGGAGAAGTGGTGGTAGACGGTCGCGCGCGAGACGCCCGCGTGGGCCGCCACCTGCTCGAGGCTCACCGCGGGGTCGGTGGCCAGCAACTCGGCGGTGGCGTCGAGGATGCGGGCGGCGTTCCGCCGCGCGTCCGCGCGTCCCGGTGGGGTAGAGGCAAAACTTGACACGACTGTCAAGCTTAGATCGGACCCATGACGGCGAACGAACCCCACGACGAGCCAGCCACGTCGATCCTCGGGCTCCGGCCCGGGCAGCTCTGCTATCTGCAGATCCCCGCCCTCGACGTCACCGCCTCGGCTCACTTCTACGCGCGGCTGTTCGCCTGGGAAATCGATCCCCCGGACTCCGGATTCGAGGCGCCCGGGCTGATCGGCCAGTGGATCACCGATCGTCCGCCTGCGCCCGACGCCGGCCCGGTCGGCTGGATCCACGTTCCCGACGTTCGCCGAACGCTGAGCGAAGCGCAGGCGGCCGGTGCCACGGTGTGCGACGGCCCGACGCCGGACGGTCCGCGGCTGCTCGCCTCCTTCACCGATCCGGCCGGCAACCTGGTCGGGATCGTCGAGCATCCGGGGCACGTCGAGAACCGGACTATGCCGGACTGCACGGTGATCCCGGAGCTGGTCTACGACGACGTGACCGCGGCGATCGACTGGCTGTGCAATGCGTTCGGGCTGGTCGAACGGTGGCGCGTCGGCGAGCATCGCGCCCAGCTCTCGATCGGCCGGTGCACGGTCGTGATCACGGAGCCGCGCACCTCGAAGGCGCTGCCCGGACGGGTCTCGCTGCTGATCCGCGTCCCGGATGCCGACGCGCACCACGATCGCGCTCGGGCCCGGGGGGCCGTGATCCTCCGCGAGCCGACCGACTTTTCCTACGGCGAGCGCCAGTACACCGCGGAGGACCTGGGCGGGCATCACTGGACGTTTTCGGAGTCGATCGCCGATATGGCGCCGGAGGAGTGGGGAGGGACGAGCGGCCCGGGAATGCATCGCAGCGGATGAGCGCCGCGGCGATCTCGGTGATGCTGATCGTGCCCGACGCCGAGCCGGCGATCGCCTGGTACAAGGACGCGCTGGGCGCGCAGGAGCTGTGGAACCTGGGCGGCGTGGCCGGCCTGCACATCGCCGGCGCGCCGTTCTTCCTGCACGAGGTCAACCCGGGCAATCCGGCCGAGACCAGCCCTGACCATGCCGGCGCGACCAGTGTCCGGATCGAGCTGTTCCTCGACGATCCCGACGCGTTCATCGGGCGGGCCGTCGCCGCCGGGGCCACGCCGGGATCGCCGGTGATCGACCACGAGACGCCGTGGGGAACGCACCGGCAGGGTGGCTTCCGCGATCCGTTCGGGCACAAGTGGTCGGTCGGCGACCGCTCGCCGCTGCGCTCAACCTGACCCGCCCGCGAAACTACCGCGGGTGGACAACCGCCACATCGCCGACCGCCTCGACTCGTTCGCGGCCCTGCTCGAGCTGTCCGAGGCGAACCCGTACACGGTGCGGGCCTACCGCCGCGGAGCCGAGACGATCCGCGCCGCCGCGCTCCCGGTCGCCGACCTCGTAAAAGCGGGCCGGGTTCGCCAGCTACGCGGAATCGGCCCGGGCATCGAGGCCCGGCTGCGCGAGCTGGTCGAGACTGGAGAGATCGCCGAGCTGGCCGAGCTCGAGCGCGACCTGGCGCCCGACATGGTCGGCCTGGGCCGTTACCTCGGCCTGAGCGCCAGGCGCTCGATCGAGCTGTCGCGCGCGCTCGGCGTGCGCACCGCCGAGGAGTTCCGGGCCGCGGCCGCCGCCGGACGGCTGGCCACCGTGCCGGGGATCGGCCCGAAGACCGAGGCGAGACTGCTCGAGGCGCTGGCCGGCGAGGACCAGCCGCGCCCGCGCCAGGGCCTGCTCCTCCATCGCGCGCGCGAGCTGGTCGGCGGGGTCGCGGCCGCGCTCGGTGGTGAGGTGGCCGGCGACGTGCGACGGTGGCGCGACTCGTGCGAGCACCTGGCCGTCGTATGCGCCGCGGCCGACCCGGCCAAGCCCCTTAACCGCTTTGCCGACCTGCCCCAGATCGTCAGCCTGATCGAGACGCACGAGCGCCGCGCGGTCGGCGTGACCGTGGACGGGGTGCCGATCGAGCTGACCGTGGCCGGGCCGGAGCGGTTCGGGACCGAGCTGGTGAAGGCGACCGGCGCACCCGCATATGTGTCGGCGCTCGGGCCCCTGCCCGACGCGCCCGACGAGGCCGCGGTGTACGCCGCGCTGAACATCCCGTGGTGCCCGCCCGAGCTGCGCGAGAAGCCATTCAACGGCGAGCCGCCGAAGCTGCTCGAACTCGCCGACATCCGCGGAGATCTGCACAGCCACACGACCTGGTCGGACGGCCGAGCGAGCGTCGAGGAGATGGGCCGGGCGGCGCTCGAGCGCGGCTACGAGTACCTGGCGATCTGCGATCACACGCCGGCGGTGGGTGCGGTCACCGGCCTCACCCCCGATGACGTCCGTCGCCAGGCCGAGGAGATCGCCGCAGCCAACGAGGTGCTGGCGCCGTTCCGGGTCCTCCGCGGGATCGAATGCGACATCCTGCCCGACGGCCGGCTCGACCTACCCGACGACGTCCTGGCCGAGCTCGATTGGGTCCAGGCCAGCGTGCACGGAGGCCAGCGGATGCCCCGCCGCGAGATGACCGCGCGAGTCGAGGCGGCGCTCCGCAACCCGTACGTCCGCTGCCTCAGCCACCCGAAGGGCCGCTACATCAACCGCCGGCCCGAGAACGCGCTCGACCTGGACCGCGTGTTCGAGGTCGCACTCGAGCACGGCGTCGCGCTCGAGGTCAACGGGCTGCCCGATCGGCTCGACCTGAGCGGCGACCACGTCCGCGAGGCGCTGAACGCCGGCATCGAGATCGTCTGCTCAACCGACGCCCACTCCGTGCACGGTCTGGCCAACATGGACTTCTCGGTGGCCACTGCCCGGCGCGGCTGGGCCACCGCGGCGGCCGTGCTGAATACGCGCCCGCTGCCAGCGATCCTGGCCAGGTGAAGTAGAGAACCGGGAGGCACTACCTGAGCACA
>DATFDC010000215.1:0-5275 GCA_035252415.1 Solirubrobacteraceae bacterium | reverse complement strand
GGGGGCGGACGGTGAGATCCTGCTGATCGGGCGGGAGGCGGATCTGCCCTACAACCGCCCGGACTGCTCGAAGGGCTACCTCCAGGGCAAGGCGTCGCGGGAGGACACGCTGTTCCGCCCGGCGGACTGGTACTCCGAGCAGCAGGTCGAAGCCCTCACCCGCGTCTCGGTCAAGGGGCTGGACCTGTCCGAGCGCAGCGTCGAGCTGACCGACGGGCAGGAGGTGAGCTTCGACAAGGCCCTGATCGCGACCGGCGCCGGCGTGCGCCGCCTCTCGGTTCCCGGCGCTGAGCTCGAGGGCATCCACTACCTGCGCACACTGGGCAACAGCGACACGATCCGCGAGGACGCCTCGGGCAAGCGGGTCGTCCTGATAGGTGGCTCCTACATCGCCACCGAGGTCGCCGCATCGCTCACCGAGCGCGGCAGCTCGTGCTCGCTGGTCATGCTCGAGTCGGTCGCGCTCAGCCGCCACTTCGGCGAGCAGGCCGGCCGCTTCTTCCAGAGCCGCCTCGAGGAGCACGGAATCGAGCTTCAGGGCGACGATGAGCTCGACCGCTTCGAAGGCTCCGATGGTCGCGTCACCCGGGTCGTGACCAAATCCGGCCGCACGCTCGACGCCGACGCCGTGGTGATCGGCGTGGGCGCCGTGCCCGACGTCCGGCTGGCCCGCACCGCCGGACTCGAGATCGGCGACCTTGGCGGCGTCGTCGTCGACGCGCGTCTACAGACCGCCACGCCGGGCATCTTCGCGGCCGGCGACATCGCCGAGTACGAGAGCGTCGTCCACGGCGGCCGGCGCCAACGCATCGAGCACTGGGACGTCGCCTTCAACCAGGGCAAGACGGCCGCACTGAACATGCTCGACCGCGACCAACCGCACGACGTCGTCCCCTACTTCTTCTCCGATCTCTCAGACTGGGCCTCGCTCGAGTACATCGGGCCCGCCCACGAGTGGGAACAGGAGGTCGTCCGCGGCTCGATCGACGACGGCGAGTTTTCGATTTTCTACCTGCACGACGGCCGGGTGGCGGGGGCCTTGGCCGTGGGACGCTCCGACGACCTGGAGCATGCGCGCCGGCTGCTGACCAACGGCACGGACGTGACCGATCGCGTCGGCGAGCTCCAGGACGTCTCGAGCGACCTCGGATCGGTCTAGGCGCGCGCCTGGCCGTTATGCCGTCGCAGAGACGGCGCCGGGCGGGTGAAGGCGCGCTCAGAACTGCCGGGCAAGGACTCGAACCTTGAATTCCAGGGCCAGAACCTGGCGAGTTGCCAATTACTCCACCCGGCAATAATCTGAAATACAGAGTTACGGTTACTCGTCGGTTCTCGAGGCCGTAACCGCGCGCGAGTATAGCCGTGGGAGCCTGTTCCGTCCGCCGCCTATGCGAACATATGTTCGCTATGAAGCAGCGGCAATCATACGATTGGGACGAGATCAGGAGCTTCTACGAGCTTGGCCACAGCGCGGCCGAGTGCCAAGCCCGGTTCGGCATTTCGAACGGTGCATGGTTCGGCGCGGTGCAGCGAGGCGCGATTGTCGCCCGCGACATGCGCCGCCGTCCGCGAACCGAAACGCGGGAGGCCGTCGCGTCGCTGCTCGCTCAAGGGCTGTCGCAGGCGACGATCGCTCGCGAGTTGGGTATCGCAAAGCCGACCGTGTGCTTTCACGTGCGGAAGCTCGGGATCGCCGCCGCCGAAGCGCCGGCTCAGCGGTACGACTGGGAGGCGATAAGGAGCTTCTACGACGCCGGGAATTCAGCCACGGAGTGCCGCATGCGGTTCGGCTTCGGGCGGGACGCTTGGGCCGCGGCCATCGCCCGCGGAGTCATTCGGCCGAGACCGAAGCTCGAGCCGCTCGACGCCGTGCTTGCCGCGGGTAGGCGTCGGAGCCGCGCGCACGTGAAGGCTCGGTTGCTCGCCGCCGGTGTCAAGGAGCAACGCTGTGAAGGCTGCGGCCTCACGGACTGGCTCGATGCGCCGATCTCGCTCGAGCTCCACCACGTCAACGGGGACGGATACGACAATCGCCTGGCGAATCTCCGGCTCCTGTGTCCCAATTGCCACAGCCAGACCGATACGTGGGGAGGGCGGAACAAACGACGAAACGCGGCATGAATCACATGGGCTGACCGCCGAGCCGTCGCACGCCGCACCGCGCGGCGCGACGACGCCGACCGCCTAATGAGTTCGCATCGGGCACCTCGCGGCGCGCCGACACCGAACGCGATCTGGTGGTACGTTGCCTGCGGGACCGGCCCGTCCACATAGCCTTGAGGGAGGCGCAGATGCGCTCACGCGATCGCGGATCGGTCCATCCGTTGAGACGGAGGCAAGCCCGCTCGGGGGTGCCGACGGCCGCGGCGGTGCTGGCCGCCGTGGCGTTCATCGTGGCCCTGACCATTTCGCTGCCCGCGTCGGCGGGCGCCAAGTCGCAGGTGACCCGGGCGCATGCGACCCGCGCACACGCGAGCAACTCTGCGTGCCCTTGGGTCGGCTCTAACCAGCCGATCGCCCGGCGCGTCGCCCAGGTGATGAGCCATATGACCGTGGCCGACGAGGACTTCCTGGTCGAGGGTCATGGGACGACCAACGAGGGGCCGAACCCGTCGCCAAACCCGTACGTGTTCTGGATGCCGGGCCTACCCACGTCGAGCGCCGGCGCGCCGCTGTGCATCCCGGCGCTCGGTGAGGAGGACGGGCCGGCCGGCGTGGCCGACGCGCTCACCGGCGTCACGCAGTTGCCGGCCGGCGTGGATCTCGCCGCGACCTTCGACCCGAGCCTGGCCCGCCAGTACGGCCAGGTAATCGGTCAGGAGGAGTTCGGCAAGGGCGCGGCGGTGAACCTCGGACCGACGGTGAACATCGACCGCGACCCGCGTTGGGGACGCTCGTTCGAGGCGTTCACCGAGGATCCGTTCCTGAACTCGTCCCTGGCCGTGGGCGAGATTGACGGCGTGCAGAGCACCGGCGAGATGTCGCAGGTCAAGCACTTCGCGGTCTACAACCAGGAGACCAATCGCAATACGACCAATGACGACGTATTGGTCAGCGCGCGCACGATGCACGAGATCTACTTCCCGGCCTTCGAAGCGGCGGTGAAGCAGGCCAACTCCGCGTCGGCGATGTGCTCTTACGCGGTGCTGGCCGGCGACTTCGCCTGCCAGAGCCGGTTCCTGCTGACCAACGTGCTCAAGGAGGAGTGGGATTTCCCCGGCTTCGTGACCTCTGACTACGGCGCGCTGCACAGCACGGCGGGCGGTGCGTTCGCAGGCCTCGACCAGGAGCAGCCGTTCAACACGTACTTCGGGCAACCGCTCGAGGACGCGGTCAACAACGGCACGATCCCCCAGTCGATCCTGAACACGATGGTGCAGCGGATGCTCACGCAGATGTTCCGCTTCGGCCTGTTCGACCATCCGCTCACCCCGACCCCCACCGCGACCGTGACCACGGCGGCGCATCAGGCGCTCGGGAACCAGGTGGCCGACAGCGGCACGACGCTGCTCAAGAATCAGGGCCACACGCTGCCACTCACAGCCACGAACGCCGGCACGGTCGCGGTGATCGGGCCGTCGGCGTCGGCCTCACCCACCTACGGTGGCGGGGGCAGCGCATACGTCGTCCCGTCGCAGACCGTGACCCCGCTGCAGGGCATCCAGTCCGCGGCCGGATCGGGCACGAGCGTGACCTACACGCAGGGCCTGCCGACCGACTCATCGCTGCCGACGATTCCGTCTTCCGCGCTGAGTCCGGCCTACCCGAGCGGGGGGACCCCGTTCGGCGGCACATACAACGGCACGCTGACCGCGCCGGAGACCGGCACGTACGTGCTGGCCGTGACCAATCCGTGCGGCTGCTACACGCCCACCTATCTGTCGCTCGACGGCAAGCAGATCCTCGACGATCCGAGCACGCCGCCGGTCCACGTCTACTCGGTGGCGGTGGATCTGACCGCCGGCCAGACCTACCAGGTCCAGATCACAGGCGCCTCGAGCAACCTCGCCTGGGCCACCCCATCGGATCTCGCACCCGGCATCACCGCGGCAGCCAACGCGGCGAAGTCGGCGGCCAGCGCCGTGGTGGTCGTCTCCGACGACACCGAGACCGAGGCCGCCGACCGGCTCAGCCTCAACCTGCCCTCGGCTCAGGACGAGCTGATCTCGGCCGTGGCCGGGGCCAACCCGCACACCACGGTGGTGATCAACGCCGGCGCGCCCGTGGCCATGCCGTGGCTCGGCCAGGTGGCCGCCGTGGTCGATGCGTGGTACCCGGGTCAATCGAGCGGCACCTCGCTCGCGGACGTGCTGTTCGGCAAGGTCGACCCGAGCGGTCACCTGCCGGTCACGTTCCCGACGAGCCTGTCCCAGGTGCCCGCCTCAACGCCCGCCCAGTTCCCGGGCGTCAACGGAGAGGTGGAGTACTCCGAAGGCCTGGAGGTCGGCTACCGCTGGTATGACGCCAACCACGTCACGCCGCTCTTCCCGTTCGGGTTCGGGCTGTCGTACACCCGCTTCAGCTACAGCGATCTGCGGGTGAGGCCGGGAGCCACGAACGGCGTGCGCGACGTTCAGGTCACGGCCAGGGTCACCAACGTGGGCAACCGCGCGGGTGCGGACGTGGCCCAGCTCTACCTCGGTGATCCCCGGACGGCCGGCGAGCCACCGCGGCAGCTGGTCGGCTTCCAGCGAGTCAGCCTCGACCCGGGAGAGTCAGCCCGGGTGCAGTTCACGATCACCCCGCGGGACACCTGGTGGTGGGATCAGAACGCGAACGGCTGGGACCAGAGCACCGGGCGCTACGCGGTGTACGTGGGTGACTCCTCGGCACTGTCGGACCTGCCGTTGCGCAACGCGTTCGACATCAACAGCACGCCAGGCGCGCGTCAGGTCGTGGTCAATGCTCCGCGCACGATGCAGCCCGGCAAGACCGCGAAGGTGCGGGTCAGGCTGACCAAGGGCGGCGACGAGACCCTGCGCAACGTGCAGATCTCGCTGCAGCTGCCGGAGGGCTGGACGGCGCAGCCGCTCGGGCAGACGTCCTTCCGTCGGCTCGCCGCCGATCAGGCCGCCACGGTCAAGTTCGCGGTGACGCCGCCCAGTTGGGCGCCGTCTACGAACTCGGTCGTGCATGGCACCGCGGATCTGGGTCCGGACGCCCAGCGCGAGGACGGAGTGACGGTCGCGGTCGGATAACTACGCGGCGCGGCGAGCCGGCACCCCGGCTCGCCGCGCCGCATCAACCCGCCGCGTCGAGACAGTCCGCCGCGCCG
>DATFDC010000214.1:0-7920 GCA_035252415.1 Solirubrobacteraceae bacterium | reverse complement strand
CATTTCGCGGCGCTCAATGCCGGCATCATCGCGATCGTCAAGCCCCTCTCGTTCGGAGGGGACACCACGCGGTTCTATCTTCCGGTCGCGGTCGCCAGCCCGGCGATCCTCGCCCTCGTGCTGGTCCTGCGCAAGCGGCTCGGCCGGATCGAAGGCGCGGCCCTGACCGGGCTGTACGCCGCCTACGTCGCGGTGGCGATCGCCATCACCTGAGCGGCGGCTCGCCCTTCTCAGACGAGGTTCGATCCGTCGATATGCACCTCGGACAGCGCCGCCAGGTGCAGATCGTCGATCCTCGCGACGGCCTCGCTCACGACCTCGCGGATGACTGTGTAGCTGATCGTGCCTCGCCGCAGCCCGAAGTTCTGCACGGTTCGCTGGTCGGCGATCTCGTACAGGTGAATCCCGTCCGTGAGGTAGCGCGTTCGCATTTGCTCCCGCCTTCGACCGCGCGTTCGCGATCCGTACCGCCCAGTGCGATTCTGCACTAAATAGAGCGCGCAACCTATGCGGATTTATGCAATTTGCGACCAGCGAACGTCCGAAAGCGCGGCGAGTTGCAGATCGTCGATGGTGGCGGTGGCCTCGCTGACGCAGTCCCGGAGGATCGTGTACCGGATCACGCCGCGCCGCAGACCGAAGTTCTGGACGGTGCGCTGGGCGGCGATCTCGTATAGGTGGATGCCGTCGGTGAGATACCTCATCGCAAACGTGGCTCTTTCTGTGTGGGTTAGCGTCAGCTTGCCCTAAAGCTACGCAACCGTAGGTTCCTGGGATAATGCGTAAATACCCCGCAACTGCGGCGGATACACCCTTGCAGGTTGGATCTCAACCGAGGCGGTCGTAGCCGGTCGGCAGGCTGACCTGGATCGGCGCGGTCAAGCGAGCAAGGCCCGGTCGCGAGCCGCTGTTCCGCGATCCGCCCCGACGTTCTGCCCGCTAGGCCGCAGGGAGCGCGTCGGCCAGGCCGGCGATCGACAACCGCCGCCGGCACAGGTTCACCGCGTAGGCGCGCGTCGCCTCGGGAACCGCGTCTCCCCAGGCGCCCGCCGCCTCGGTGGCGGTGGCCAGCACGTGGTCGAGCAGGACCTCGGGATCCTTGGCCTCGGTCAGGCAGCGCACGCCGAACCCGACGTGCCAGCGCTCGTCGCGCTCGACGTTCTCCACGCCCTTGCGAATCCCAGGCAGGGCGTCGTCGGCCAGGTCGTCGAGCAGCGCGCGCTGTCCGGCGGTGAACACGGCCCCCTCGAGCACCATGTGGTACAGGCGGACGCCGTCGAGGATGCCGGTCTGGCCGGCCGCGAGCTCTGCGGCCACGGTGGGCAGGCGTTCCTCGAACAGCTGAAGGAAAGCGGCCGGCACGTGCTCGCGGGCCGCGGCGAGCCGTTCGGCCGGCGTATCACCAGGCAGCGCCAGCACCTCCGCGGCGACGCGATCGAAGAACACCGCGTGGCGGTCCTCGTCGCGGCGCTGCAGGAAGAAGATCCACATCATCATCGTGTCGACGTGCTCGGCGCGGTCGGCGAACGGCGTCAGGTTCTCGGCGACCGAGTCCTCGGCCACGCGGAAGCCGGCGAGCAGCGTGGTCAGGCGACGGCGGCGCTCGTCGGGGAGGTCGTGCCACGCGCGGGCGTCGGGGGCGAGGTCGATCGCGCTTGGCTCCCATTGCAGCTTGGCCACGATCTGGGAGTACGTCGATAGCCGCGGGAAGATCGACAGCTGGGAGCGGTCGGCGAGCGGGACGCTGAGACCGCCGGCCCCGGCGGGGATGTAGGGGTCTTGCGTCGTCATCAAGAAATAGTTTGCCGAAGCGGCGACGGCCGCTTCATCGTGCGATAGACGAACTCGTCCGTCTGTGCCGACTCCCGCACGGCGACGACCTCAGCGTGATGGGGTGAGAACTGGCAGACCGGATCGGTGGCCGTCGCGTCGCCGGTCAGCCTGAGCGCCTGACAGCGGCAGCCGCCCCAATCGACCTCCTGGCGTCCGAGCGGGCACGAGCGGCACGGCTCCTGCATCCAGTCGGTGCCGCGGAAGCGCATGAACGCGTCGGACTCGTTCCAGATCCACTCGAGCGGATGCTCGCGGACGTTGGCGAACTCGAGACCGGGGATCGTCGATGCGGCCTGGCACGGCAACACGTCGCCGTTGGGCGCCACGACCATCGCCGTCCGGCCCCAACCGCCCATGCACGGCTTCGGCAAGTCCTCGTAGTAGTCGGGGAGCACCCACAGGACGTCGACCTTCGGCCCGACCCGCTCGCGGAATCGCTGCACCGCCTCCTCGCCGCGCCGGAGCTGATCCCAGGTCGGCAGCAGCGCCTCCTGGTTGAGCACGGCCCAGCCGTAGTACTGGGTGTTGGCCAGCTCGAGCCGCTGCGCCCCGAGCTCCAATGTGAGCTCGAGGATCTCCTCGATGCGATCCAGGTTCTGACGGTGCAGGACGCAGTTGATCGTCAGGGGGAAGTCGAGCGCGCGGGCGGCGCGCGCCGCCGCGATCTTCTTCTCGAACGACCGGTTGCCTGCGATGCGGTCGTTCTCCTCGGGGTCCGGGCTCTGGATCGAGACCTGCACGTGGTCGAGCCCGGCCGCCTTGAGCTCCTCGCCCCGCTCGGCGGTGAACAGCGTGCCCGCGGTGATCAGCGACGAATACAGCCCCGCGTCGCGGGCCGCCGCGCACAGTTCGGGGAGATCGCGGCGCAGCATCGGCTCGCCGCCGGTGAGGGCGAGTTGCAGGACGCCCAACCCGCGGGCCTGCTGAAACGTGCGGATCCAAGCATCGGTCTCGAGCTCGTGCTCGCGGTACTTCGCGTGACCGATGTCGACCGGGTTCGAGCAGTACGGGCAGTGCAGCGGGCACTGGTAGGACAGCTCGGCGATCAGCGTGAACGGTCGCTCAGGCACCGGCATCCACCAGCAGTCCTCGCTCGGTCATCCCGTCGACCAGCTCGCGAACATCATCACCGAGGTCTGCGCCCTCGTACCGCGCGGCGAGCACGCCCACGATGTCGTCCACCGAACGATCGCCGTCGCACAGCTCGAGCACCTCGGCCGCGCTCGGATTCAACCGCACGGCCCCTTCGGGAACCAGCAGCAGGTGCTCCTCGCGCACCTCGTCGTAGCGCAACCGCGCGCCGGTGACCAGGCGGGGGTGGGTCATGCCGCCGGCCCCGGCGGCTGCGAATCGCCGCGATCGATCGCGTCGAGCTGCGCCCACAGCACCTCGGTCTTGAATCTGAGGGCCGCCACCGCGGCCTCCTGCTGCTCCCGTGTGCGGCAGCGATCGACCACCAGATCCAGCGCGTACTGCGCATCGCGCGGGGCCTGGACCAGGCGCGCGCGGAAGTACTCGAGCCCGGCGGGGTCGATCCACGGGTAGTGGCGCTCGAGCGCCTCGAGCCGCACCTTGATCGCCGCCGGCCCGAACAGCTCGGTGAGCGATGAGGCGACCGCCTCGATCCACGGCTTCGACCGCGCGTAGTTCACGTACGCGTCGACCGCGTAGCGCACGCCCGGGAGCACTCCGCGCTCGGACTCGAGTTCCTCACGCGACACACCGAGCGCCTCCCCGAGCCGCAGCCACGATTCGATGCCGCCGCTGCCCTCGGCGGTGCCGTCGTGGTCGATGATCCGCTGGATCCACTCGCGCCGGACCGCCACCTCGGGACAGTTGGACAGGATCGCGGCGTCCTTGAGCGGGATGCACTTCTGGTAGTAGAACCGGTTGGCGACCCAGCGCTGCAGCTCCTCGCGGGTCAGCGCTCCCGCGTCCATGCGCTGATGGAAGGGATGGAGGTTGTGGTAGCGCGTCCCCTGGGCGCGCAGCACGGCGACGAACTCTTCGGATGCCACGGGCCCTCGCTCGCCCCTCGGTGTGCTGACCGTCTCGATCACAGCTCGACCTCGAGTCCATCGTAAGCGACCTCGACCCCCGCGCGCACGACCTCTGCGCGCTCGGGCGAGTCTTCGAGCAGGATCGGGTTGGTGTTGTTGATGTGGACGAGCGCCTTGCGCGGCCGGTCCAGCCGCGCGAGGGCCTCGAGCGTTCCGCCCGGGCCCGACAGCGGCAGATGCCCCATGTCGCGCGCGCTGCGATCCGAGATGCCCAATTGGGCGAGCTCGTCGTCGCGCCAGAAGGTGCCGTCGACCAGCACCAGGTCGCTGGCGGAGAGGCGGGCGAGCACCCCGTCGTCGAGCCGGGCCAAGCCGGGCACGTAGGTGACCACGCCACCGCCGACGCCGTCACGGAAGACAAGCCCGCTCGCCTCGAGCTCGACGCCCGATCCGTCGAGGTAGCGTGGCGCGTCACCGCCCACCACGAACGACTCGACCGTGAGGCTCGACCCCTCGAGCGGCTGCACCTGCTCGGGCTCGAGCATCCGCCACTCCAGCCCGCAGTAGCGCTCGAGCATCGACAGCACCGGATAGCCGTCGCGGAGCGCGCGCTCGACGCCCGCCTCGCCGTACACGCGTACCGGGGCCGACGACTCACGCATGAGCAGGAGTCCCGCCGTGTGGTCGATCTCGGCGTCGGTCAGGAGCACGCCGGCGACCGGCGGTGCCCTGACCGCATCGAGCCCAGCGTCGGCGATCGCCTCGAGTTGCTGGCGCGCGTCGGGCGACGCGTTCACGAGAAACCACGGACCCTCCGCACCGCGGATCGCCAGCGACGACTGCGTGCGAGGTCGCGCCCGCACTCCGGTGCGGGCCGCCTCGCACGTCGCGCAGCGGCAATTCCACTGCGGAAACCCGCCGCCGGCGGCCGAGCCGAGGATCCGTACGCGCACGCGGCAGCCGAAGCGGTGCGCAGCCCCAGACGGAGATGCCGGAGGCTACGCCGGCTTCAGGTTCCTACCGGTGATACAGGTAGGAAGTGACCTCCGAGCACATCTCGATGAACTCAAACTTCGGCTTGCTCCAAGTCATAGGATGCCTCTCTCCTCTTAGAGTTCAACGTTCTGGCCGCATCTTACACATCGAGTGCAAGTCGCTGAAAAAGGCTTCGGACGATGGTCATCGAGGTAACTGCGGCTGCTGACGTGGACTCGGTGGGGGCGGATCTCGTCGCGGTCGCGCCCGGCGAGCGGGCCGCCACGCTCGGCGTACCGGAGCGCGCTGTCGCCGACGCGGACCCGGTCGCAATCGTGTACCGAGAGTCAGGTCCTCCAGTTGCCGTGGTCACGCTCGAGCCCGGTGTCGAGGGACTGCGGACGGCCGCGGCGCGAGCCGTGCGAACGTGCCGAAACGGCGGAATAGTCGCGTGGGCGCTTGATTCGTCGCTTCCGCTCACCCTCGAGGAGCAGGTGCGCGGACTGGCCGAGGGGGCGGTGATCGGCGGCTACGACGGCCGTCGGTGGCGCAGTGATGAAGCGCCGCGTGGCGTCGATCGCTTCGTGATCTGTGGGTGCCCTGATGAGCTCGCCTCGGTTGCCGATCGCGCGGCACTCATCGCCCGGTGGACGAACACCGCGCGCGAGTTGGTCGACTCGCCGGCCAACCTGATGACACCTGTGGAACTGTCCGATCGGGTAGTGAAGTTTGCCCACCTGGTCAGTGAAATTGTCGACCCGATCGGTGCGGGACTGGGGGCATTGGCCGCGGTCGGCGGGTCGAGCCCGATCCCGCCGCGGCTCATCGTGCTCCGACACACCCCTTCCGCCGCGCCTGACGCGCCGCGCCTGGCGCTCGTCGGCAAGGCGGTCACGTTCGACACCGGCGGTTACTTCCTCAAGCCGCAGAGCGACATCGTGCGCCAGAAGGCCGACATGGCGGGTGGCGCGGCGGTCGTGGCCGCGCTCGGGGCGATCGCCGAGCTCGGGCTGCCTCTGTCGGTCACCGGGATCGTGCCGGCGTGCGAGAACATGCTCAGCGGCAGCGCGATCCGCCCCACCGACGTGATCACGACCGCGTCGGGCCTGACCGTCGAGGTGATCAATCCAGACGCCGAGGGACGCCTGATCCTGGCCGACGCGCTGTGGTACGCCCGCCAGGACGGGGCCACGCACATCGTCGACCTGGCCACGCTCACGGGCGCCGTCCGCGCCGCGCTTGGCGACGTCTACGCCGGCGTGTTCGCGTCCGACGACGAGTGGCGCGACGCGGTCGTACAGGCCGGCAACGCGAGCGGCGATGAGGCCTGGCCCTGGCCGCTTCACCCGCGCTACCGGCCGCTGATCGACTCGACCGTGGCCGACCTGCGCAACGTCGCCGGCAAGGGGTTTGGCTTCTCGATCGTCGCCGCCACGTTCCTCCAGCAGTTCGCCGGCGAAGGGCCGTGGGCGCACGTCGACATGCTGGGTCCGGCGCTGCTCGATGAGGACCGCGGCGACGCATTCGGCCGGGGCGCGTCAGGCTACGGCGTGCGCATGTTGGTCGAACTGGCCACCCGCCTGAGCGTTACGCTGAATCAATGAGCGACGGAGACGGCGATCGGCAAGCTGTGGCGCCGCCCACGCCGGGGCGCATCGTCGATGCCTCGAAGCTCGACCGCGACGCGGCGCAGCGAGCGGCCCACGATCTGCTCCGCGCGCTCGGCGCGGATCTCGACCACCCGGGCCTGTCCGAGACGCCTCGCCGGATCGCGGCCTCGCTCGCCGAGCTGCTGACGCCGGCCGAGTTCACCGCCACGCTGTTCCGCAACGAGGGCTATGACGAGCTCATCCTGGTCCGCGACATCGCGTTTCAGTCGCTCTGCATGCACCACCTGCTGCCGTTCCACGGCGTGGCCCACGTCGCTTACCTTCCGGGCGAGTGCATCATCGGGATCTCCAAGCTGGCGCGCGTGGTCGAGGCATTTGCCCGTGATCTCCAGTTGCAGGAGCGGATGACCGTGCAGATCGCCGACTGGCTCGAGCAGGAGCTCGCGCCTCGCGGCGTGGGGGTGGTCCTGAGCGCCGAGCACATGTGCATGACGATCCGCGGGATCCGCAAGCCGGGAGCGCGGACGGTGACCTCCGCCGTGCGCGGGAGGCTGCGCAGCGACGCCCGTACCCGGGAGGAGTTCTTCAGCCTTGTCGAACGATGCTGAGCAGGCGCCACTGATCGAGACCGTTGTGACCACGACCGGGCCGGACGGGGTGGTCAACTGCGCCGCGATGGGGGTGCGCTGGGGCGAGGAGGAGCTTGTCTTCTGGCCGTTCGACGCCACGCGGACGCTGCGCAACCTCCGGGGGCACGGCGAGGCGGTCGTCCACCTCACCGACGACGTGCTGTTGTTCGTGGAGGCGGCGCTGGGGCATCCTCGCCCGGCGATGCAACCGGCCGCTGTGATCGACGGCTCGGTGATCGGGGATGCCAACGCCTGGCGCGAGGTGATCGTCACGGAGATCACCCCAACCGCCGGCGACACACCGCGCTCGGAGGTGCGCGCACGTGTCGTGGCTTCGGGTACCGGCGAGCGCCAGCCCCTCGGGCTGTGCCGCGCCCGGCACGCCGCGGTCGAGGCGTCGATCCTGGCCTCGCGCCTGAAATGGCTGGGCGCCGAGCACGTGCGGGCCGAGCTCGAACGTCTCCAGGAACTGGTGGACAAGACGGCCGGGCCCCGCGAGCGCGCGGCCATGGACTACGTGCGACGCCACGTGGCGGAGCGAACGTGACCGAGATCGTGGTCACCGCGCCCGCCCGGCTGCATTTCGGCATGCTCGATCCGGCCGGACTGGGCGCGCGCCGCTTCGGGGGGTGCGGGGTGGCGGTGGAGTCACCGCGGGTGGTCGTCGCGGTGAGGTCGGCGTCCGGCCAGGAGGTGACCGGCCGCGGGTCACAATCGGAGCGCGCCACCGCGTTTGCCCGCCGGGCTCGGGACGCGTTCGGGCACCGCGGCGGCCTCGAGGTGGAGGTACTCGAAGCGATCCCGCCGCACGCCGGGCTCGGATCGGGCACCAAGCTCGGTCTCGCCGTCGCGCTCGGGGTCGCCGAGCTGGCC
>DATFDC010000213.1:0-12025 GCA_035252415.1 Solirubrobacteraceae bacterium | reverse complement strand
CATCGGCTTGAGCCGGTCTTCGACCTGCCGCCGGTGTCGCGCGCGCCTGGCCAGCTCCCAGCGCCGCGTGACGAGCACCGAGAGCATGACGATGCTGCACGCGCTCAGCGCGAGAGCGGCTATCTCGAGGACGCTCACAAGACCGCCTAGCGGCGTCCCAGCACCGCGCGGACCCGAGCCACCAGCTCGTCTGGATTGAACGGCTTCTTGAGGTAGTCGTCGGCTCCGACCTCGAAGCCTCGATCGATGTCTGACTCCTGGCTTCGGGCGGTGAGCAGGATCACCGGAATCGAACGGAGCGCCGCCTCGGCTCGGACTCGCCGGGTCAGCTCGTATCCGTCGAGCTTGGGCATCATCACGTCGAGGACCATCAAATCGGGCGTGCGCTCGGCGGCCAGCTTAAGGGCCTCCTGCCCGTCCCCGGCGCCGATCACCCGGTAGCCCGAGCGGGTCAGCCGGTAGGTGACCAGCTCGCGCAGATCCTCCTCATCATCGGCCACGAGGATCGTCGGGGTGCTGTCAGGCTCCGTCACGAATAGACCTCCTTTCGCGTGGTCAACGGGAGCTCGACCACGAACTTGGTGCCGGGCCCGTCCTCGTCGGCGAGCTCGATGGTTCCGTCATGGCTCTCGGCGATCGCCTTGCTGATGGCCAGTCCCAGGCCCGTCCCGGTGATCCCGCGCTCGGTCGCGGTCGAGGCGCGGTAGAAGCGTTCGAACAGGTGGTCGCGATCGGTCTTCGGTATCCCGATTCCGGTGTCGCGGACGGTGATCTGACACGAGCCATTCCGCCTCGTCACCTCCACATCCACCCTTCCCTCCTCCGGCGTGAACTTGATCGCGTTGGCCACCAGATTGCTTAGCAGCTGACCGAGACGCTGGCGGTCGCCGTGAACGATGATCTGATCGTCGGCGTGCACGTTGAGCTCGATCCGCTTGCTCTGTGCCGAGGTGGCGACCAGCTCGGCGGTCTCGCGGGCGAGCTCGGCCACGTCGACGTCGTCGCGTTCGAGCTTGAGCTTGCCCGCCTCGACCTGGCCCGCGACCAGCAGGTCGCCGACCAGGCGCATCAGCCGATCGCTGTTGCGCTTGACGATGCTCAGGAAGCGCCGCTGCTCGTCGGTGAGCGGCCCGGGCTCCTCACCCAACAGCACGTGGACCCAGCCGTCGATCGCGGTGAGCGGCGTGCGCAGCTCATGGGAGACGTTGGCCACGATCTGATCCTTCATCCGCTGGGCCTCCTCCTCGGTGCGCTGGCGCTCGACGAACTGAGCGACCTGGCTGCCGACCACCCGCATGGTGTCAACCATGCCCTCCTCGGGCAGCGGCCGACTCGAGAAGAACTCGGCCACGGCGATCAGTTCACCGCCGCGTGAACGCACCGGCAGCCCGATCGCGGCCTGCAGGCGCGGGTCGCGCTTGATCCCCTCGCGCGCCGGGTCGCGGTCCAGGTCGTTGCAGATGACCGCATCCTGGCGGCTGAGCGCGAGCCCAGCCAGCGTACCGGCGGCCGGGAGCTTCTCACCGCCGAGCCGCGGGATCAGGTCCTCGAAGCCCGGCGCGGCGTAGGTGGACACTGTTCGCAGGACCCCAGTGTCGTCGCTCTCGCCCCAGGTCAGCCCGACCTCGAACCCCAGCCCCTCACATACCGCCGCGAGCATGAGGGGCCGGGCCTCGGCCAGCGAGTCGACCTCGGCGAAGACCCTGGTCAGGGCGTGCTGGGTGTCGCGCTGGCGCAGGATCTGCCGGCGCGCGGTCCGGTCGAGGAACGTCACCACCGCGCCGGTGATCTCGTCCTCCTGGAACAGCGGATAGGCCGAGTACTCGACCGGGAATGAGCTGCCGTCGCGCCGCCAGAACACCTCGTCGGTTATCCGCACGCCCTCGCCGCTTCGTATGGCGAGGAACACCGGGCACTCCTCCTCGGGATAGGTCGATCCGTCCTCGCGGGTGTGGTGCAGCAGTGCGTGGACGTTGTGCCCGAGCGCTTCCTCGCGCGCAAAGCCGGTCATCTTGAGCGCGGCGCGGTTGATCAGCGTGATCTGCCCCGCGGTATCGATTCCGTAGACGCCCTCGTCGGTCGCCTCGAGCAACGCGCCGAGCTCCTCGGCCGTGCGCCGCAGCCGGCGCGCTGCCTTGGCCTGCGCCCAGTCGACGCCGGCCCGCTCGGCGAGATCGCACATCAGGACGAGCTCCGCGTCCGAGAAGGCACGATCCTCCAGACGACCGAGGCTGATCACGCCGATCGTGCGCTCGCCGTGCAGGATCGGCAGGTGCAGCTCGTGGGCGGCCGACAGGCGCCGGGCCAATCCAGTGGTCTGCATCACGCTCTCGCCGGGGGACACGATGACCCGCCGGCGTTCGGTCAGGGCACGTCCGGCCACGCCCTCGCCGGGTTTGAGGAACATCGGCAGATCCGCTGGCCCGAGTCCGCGCCACGCGACGGGCACGAACACGCCGGCGTCAGCATCGAACACGTACGCCGCGCCGATGTCACACCCACCGGCGTCGGCGATTCCGGCCAACGTGAGCCCCGCGACCTCCTCCACCGTCTCCTCCGCGGCCAGCCGATCGCCGAAACGCCGCAGCGCCTCGATCCGCGCGGTGCGCTCCTCGACCGACGTCAGCGCCGCCTCGAGCTCGTCGCGCTGCGCCTCGACCTCGGCTCGGTGATCCTCGAGCTCGTCGCGGTTGCGCTCGATGCTCTCCGCCATCCGGTTGAAGCCGCGCTGCAGCTCGCCCACCTCGGCGGTACCGCGCTCGGATACTCGCGTGGACAGTTCTCCTCGCCCCACCGCGGCGACCGCGCCCGCCAATCGTTGCAGCGGCGTCACGAGCCGGCGCCGGGTTCGGACCGATACGTATGCGGCGAGGACGGCGAAAGCGACGATTCCGATGATGCCCGACGTCTGGACGAGCGCCGCGAGGTCGCTCGACTGTTGGACCTGCGCGGCCCGCACGTTGGTCTCGCGTCCGATCAGCACCGCGAACTGCGAGCGCATCGCGTCGACCCGCGCCTTGCCGCCGCCCCCGGCCTCCTTGTTCCGCGCCGCCTCGAGGTTGCGCTGAGCGAGCCTGATCACCGGCTCGGCCCACCCGTTCACGTACGCCCCGATGGCGGCCGTGATCGCGAGGCTGAGCGAGTGCGACTCCCGATTGCGCGCGGTCGCGTTCTCGAGAGTGTTGGCCAGGGTCGGGTACCTGCGCAGCGCCTGGTTGTAGGGCTCGAGGAACACGGGCTTGCCGGCCAGCAGGTATCCCCGCAAGCCGGTCTCCAGATCGAGCACCGATTCCTCGAGGTTCGCCGACGTGGCCAGGACCGTGTTCGACCGCGCCCGCGATCGGTCGGCCGACTGAAGGTTGCGCGCGGCGATCAGCATCACCCCAAACCCGGCCAGCACGACCGCACTCACCACCGCCACCACGAAAGTGAATTGGGCCGTGATCGATTGTCTCACGGTTACACAGGTATGTGTAGGGACGATGAGGGATTTGACGGTTTGACCCCTGCGGTGACCATCGGGGTGTGATTCTCCCACGCAAGTGTCATTTGCACGCCTTCTGGTCGCCCTTGTGCACCCCTCTAGTTTGGGCTCCGCAGCGCACGGGAAGCTCACCCGGCGCCGTGCTCGGAAGAGTCACCGCTACACGCCGCACCGTCCTGGTCCTGGTCCTCGCCATCGGCGCGTCTGGAGTGCTCGCGTCCGCGACCGCGGCATCCCCACACAAGCGCCGTCACTCCTCACCGCGCGTCGGCGGTCATGTCCATGCCGCGTGGCCTCGAACCAGCGGCCACATCCCTCACTCGACGCTGGGGCGCTGGCTCGCCCGCCACGTGGGACCGACACCCCTCCGTCCCTGCCGCCGCCGGGTGAAGCGCCACCTGGTGCGCTGTCACCGAAAGAAGCCGCCGCGCCGGAGTGTGCTGCTGCCGAAGACAACCCTCGCCGTCGGCCCGTCCGCACGCCTGGCCGCGGACACCGCAATCGCCACCACGGCATCGGTGCCCACCGGCTCGAGCACGCTCCAGCTGGTGCGCTCGTTCGACATCCCGACAGACGACCCGTCGTACGTGCGCCTGCTCAACTGGTCCTGGACGTATGACTCCGCTATGACCGCCACCGCGTTCACGGTGAGCGGCTACGGCTCCGAGGCCCAGCAGCTACTCGATCAGCTCGCCGCGCTGCAGCACACCGACGGATCGATCGAGATCGCCTTCAACGTCGCCGACGGGACAGCCGAGCCGGTGTTCCGGTCGGGCACGATCGCCTCGGTCGGTCTCGCCGGCTCGCTGTACGACCAGACCTTCCACAGCTCCCGCTATCTGGCCATGGAGCAACGGGCCGCCTCCTATCTGCTCTCACTGCAGGGAACGGCCGGCCTGTTGCGCGGCGGACCCGACGTGAGCTGGTACTCGACGCAGCACAACCTGCTCGCGTACTCGTTCCTGAACCTGCTCGGCTCCGAATTGACCGCGAATGGCAATCGCCCCGCGGCGAACACCTACTTCAACGCGGCGAACAAGATCTCCGCCGGGATCGAGTCCAAGCTGCTCGTTCACAACGGATCGACCGCGTACTTCATCGAGGGTCTGGGCGACAACGTGCAGTCGCTCGACGCCGATGCGCTCGGCACGCTGTACTTGGAGGGCCACGGTGAGAACACCGTCGCGCAGGAGGTCCTCGCCTACGCCACGAGCGCGTTCGCGGTCAGCGGGCGCTCGATTGTCCACTCGAGCGACGCCGCGACCTACAACGTGGACTACGCCGCCAGAGGACCGTTCTCGGGCTTCAAACCGTATCTGGGCACCGGGGCGCCCAACGTGCTGTGGACCGAGGGATCGGCCGAGATGCAACTGGCCCAGGCCAGCCTCGGCCAGTCGACCTCGGTACTGAAGGCATCGCTGAACGCGATCGCCTCGGTCACCCCGGGCGACGCGCCGCTGCAGGCCGACCAGACCGTCACCAGCGTCGCCTACGGCGAGGAGTACCACGTGTGGCCGGCGGCCGCGGCCGGTGCCTGGATGTTGCTCGCGGCGCTCACCGCGCCGCTCTTCGGCTGAACCGGCGCCCCGCGATGTCAGACTCGGCGTGTGCACCGCCACCGCCGTCTTCGGGTGCCGATCGGGCGCCGGTGATGGTCCGGCTGACCACCCGGATCCTCCTGGCCGACGATCACGCCCTGGTCCGCCACGGCCTGCGGATGGTGCTCGAGGCACAGCCGGACATGCACGTGGTCGCCGAGGTCGGGGACGGAGCGCAGGCGGTGGAGCGCGGTGTACAGGACGACGTCGATCTGGCCGTGATCGACATCACGATGCCGAGGATGACCGGACTGCACGCCGCGCGCGAGCTTCACCGCCGTCGGCCAGAGCTGCGAATCCTCATGCTCTCGATGCACGAAAACGAGCGCTACCTGCACGAGGCGCTCAAGGCCGGCGCGTCGGGCTATGTGCTCAAGTCGGTTGCCGATCGAGACCTGGTCGAGGCCGTCCGGGCCGCGATGCGCGGCGAGAAGTTCCTCTATCCCGGCGCCCGCACGCCGCTGATCGAGGACTTCCTGCATCGCGCCCGGCAGGACATGCCGGTGCGGGAGGACCCGCTCACGCCGCGCGAGCAGGAGGTGGTGAAACTGGTGGCCGAGGGCTACGCGAACAAGCAGATCGCCGAGACCCTGGTCATCTCGGAGAAGACCGTCGAGCGCCACCGCGCCAACATCCTCGACAAGCTCGGCATGCGCGATCGGGTCGAGCTGACCAGATACGCGATCCGCCAGGGCCTGATCGAGCCCTGACCCAGCCCGCTCCCGAAGATGGGGGTTGGACACCATGGTGGAGTCGACGTCCGGGGCGCAAGCTAGGTGCACCCAGTCGTACCCGAACCTCCCAGGAGGACCGATGACGAGCCTTGCCCCACCCCCCGCCGCCGAGCGCGTCCCACCCCGCGATGACCCCCTCGCGCCCACACGCCTGCTCGTGGTCGACGATCATCCGGCCGTACGGGCGGGACTGCGCGAGCTCCTGGCCGACGAGGACGACTTCCATGTCGTGGCCGCTGTCGGCACCGCGGAGGACGGGGTGGAAGTCGCCAAGCGCGAGCCGATCGACGTCGCGGTGGTCGACTACCAACTCGGCGGGCGCAACGGGCTCTGGCTGAGCCGCAAGCTCAAGCGTCTGCCCGACCCGCCTGCCGTGCTGATCTACTCGGCCTACACCGACGGTGTGCTGTCCGCAGCGGCGGTGGTGGCGGAGGCCGACGCGATCGTCAGCAAGGGCAGGATCGGATCCGAGCTGTGCCAGGAGATCCGCTCGGCGGCGGCCGGCCGGCGACATCTGCCCGCGATTCCACCTCGGCTTGGAGAGAGCCTGCGCCGGCGGCTCGACCACCAGGAGCAGGCGATCTTCGGGCTGCTGCTCGCCGGCTTCGACACCGCCGAGGTCGCCGGCACCCTGGGCCTGTCGCCCGCGGGCATGGAGTCGCGGCTGTGGGAGCTGCTCAATCGGCTCGAAGGCATCCCGACCACACCACGAACATGAGCCAGGTAGCCCCCGCAGACGTCCGGGCCGGTGCACCGGCCCTCCCCCGCGCGGCCTCCGCCTCGCCCCCGGCGCCCAGGCGGCGCTACGTTCCGCTGCTCTATCGCGTGGCGGCGATCAACGCGATCCTGTTGGCCACCGCGGTCACGGTGACGATCGCGCTGTTGGCCCCCGGCAAGGTGTCCGCGCTCGCGCTCGACGGGGAGCTTGTCGTCGTACTCGGTGCGGTGGCGCTCGTCGTGCTGGCCAACGTTTACCTGCTCCGTCGCGTGGTCGGGCCGATCCAGGCGCTGACCGCGTTCGCGCGCCAGGTCGACTACTCGACGCTGGGTCAGCGCATCCCGGAGGCCGAGCCGACGTCGGAGGCCGGGGAACTCGCGCTCACCTTCAGCCAGATGCTCGAGCGCCTCCAGGCCGAGCGGCGCGAGGCGACCGGCCGCGTGCTGCGCGCCCAGGAGGACGAGCGGCTCCGGATCGCCCAGGAGCTGCACGACCAGGTGGGCCAGGAGCTGACCGCCGTGCTGCTCGGCCTTTCCCGCCTCTCCGCGCAGGCCCCACCTGGTCTCGAGGAGAACGTGCTCGCCGTCCAGGACATCGTGCGCGACAGCCTCGAGGACGTCCGGCGCATCGCGATCGAGCTGCGCCCCGAGGCGCTCGACGACCTCGGTCTGCCCAGCGCGCTGGCCGTGCTGGCCGACCGGTTCGCCCAGCAACTCGGCCTCGAGATCGCCGAGGACCTCCCGCTCTCGCTTCCCCCGCTGCCACCGGAGGCCGAGCTGGTCGTCTACCGGGTGGCCCAGGAGGCGCTCACCAACGTCGCGCGCCACTCTGCCTCGAGCCGGGCCGAGATGACGCTTGAGTGCGACCTCCACCGCCTGGTCCTGATCGTGCGGGACTACGGCCTCGGGTTGGCGCCGGGACACACCCCCGGCACCGGGATGCGAGGCATGCGCGAGCGCGCGACGCTGATCGGCGCGCAGCTGAAGATCGACAACCGGCGCTCCGGCTCGGGCTGCGAGGTCCGGCTCGAAGTGCCACTGGAGACACAGCGATGACCATGCAAACGACAGTCACACCACAGTCCGAGACAACCTTCCAAGACGCCCCGATTCACGTGCTGTTGGTCGACGACCACCCGGCGGTCAGGCACGGGATCCGGCAGCTGATCGGCGACCAGCCCGACATGGTCATGGTCGCCGAGCACAGCGGCGCGTCGCACGACACGAGCGAGGTGGCCCGCTGGGCCGACGTCGCGGTCGTCGACTACCACCTGGGCGACCGGGACGGGCTATGGCTGACCGGGCAGATCAAGCAGCGGCCGGATGCACCGCCCGTGCTGATCTACTCCGCGTTCGCCGACAGCGCGCTGGCTGTTGCTGCCATCGTCGCCGGGGCCGACGGCCTGCTTCCCAAGGCGACCCTCGGCGAGGAGCTGACCATCGCGGTCCGCCGTCTGGTCCACGGCCGCCAGTACTTCCCGGCGATTCCGGCCTCGGTCGCCGCGGCGCTCTCGGCCCGCCTGGCGCCGGCCGACCAGGCCATCGTCTCGATGCTCATCCACGGCACCCCGGCCGACGAGATCGCCTCACGCCTGGAGATCACGCCGGGCGAGCTCGAGACCCGGCGGCAGCTGATCGTGCGGGCGATCGCCCCGAAGGGAGCCCGAGCAGGCGTCCCGCCCGGTTCCGGGCTGGTGCTCGACTATGACCGCCCCCTGCGCCGGCGGCGCTACCGCCGCCGCGCCTAGATCTCGGCTCGCGGCATCGCGCCGATCACCCGGACACAGCGCGCGGCGGCCTCGATTGCGAGCTCGGGCCCACCCACCAGGTAACCCGCCGCCAGCGCGTCGCCCGCGCCCGTCGTGTCGACGGCATCGACGGGCGGCGCCGGATACACGCCCTCGGGGAAGCTCGCTCCCCGAGGGCCGAGCTTGATCACCCAGGCGGCGGCGAAGGCGGGAACCGCGGCTCGCTCGGCCTCGGTGGCGAACACGAGATCGGGCTTGAGCGCCCGCAGGCGAGCGGCGAACTCCCGGGCACCGGCGATCTCGATGTCGTGTGCCGAGGCAAGATCGACGCTCACCCGGGAAGCCAGCCTGGCCGCCTCGATCGCCGCCTCGGCCATCGGCTCGCGCAGCAGGCAGTAGCCCGAGACGTGCAACGCGTCGCAGGAACGGACCCAGGCCGGATCGAGCTCGGCCGGTTCGAGCCGCGAGGCCACGCCCCGATCCGAGGCCATCGTGCGCCCGCCGGACACCTCGCGGGTGGAGACGACCACACCGCCACGGCCCGCCACGACCGGACCGGATATCTCGACCCCGTGACGCGCTAGCTCCTCGGCGGCCAGCTCACTCGCGGCGTCGTCTCCGCGCTTGCAGATCAGCCGGCTCCGCGCCCCCAGAGCGCTCGCCCACGCGGCCACGTTCGCCGCCTGGCCCCCGGCGAGGACGCGGATCGTCGCGGGCGTGTCGCCGTCCGTGGCCAGTGGTCCGTCGGGCAACACGACCACGTCCAGGATCAGATCCCCGATCGTGCAGATCGAGGGCGGCTCGCCGCCGAGTCGCTCGGGCCCCATGCTGACATGATCACCGGTCGGTGAGCACGGTTGTTCATTCCGAGACGGTCGCGCGGGCGCTGGCCGCCGGCGATCCGGTTGTCGCCCTCGAGTCGACGATCATCACCCACGGCCTGACCCGGCCCGAGAACCTCGAGGCCGCCCGCGAGTTCGAGCGGACGGTGGCCGAGCGCGGCGCGGTGCCGGCGACCATTGCGGTGCTCGACGGAGTTCCCCACATCGGTCTCGAGGCCCACGCGCTCGAGCGTCTGGCCGAGACCGACTCCGTCCTCAAGCTGAGCGCCCGGGACCTGCCGGTGGCGATGGCTAGGGGCGCGACCGGTGGCACGACGGTCGCGGCCACCGCGCTGCTCGCCTCGCGGGCGGGGATCCGCGTGTTCGCGACCGGCGGGATCGGCGGCGTGCACCGCGACGCCGGCGCCACCTTCGACGAATCGGCCGACCTCGGGATCCTCGCCCGGTGCCCGATCACGGTCGTGTCGGGCGGCATCAAGTCGATCCTCGACATCGGCGCCACGCTCGAGCGGCTGGAGACCCTCAGCGTCACCGTGCTGGTGTTCGGCTCCAGGCGGTTCCCGGCCTTCTACCTCGCCGACAGCGGCTACACGGTGGAGCAGGCGGTCAACACTCCGGAGGAGGTTGCCGAGGTGATGCGGGCGTCCGATGAGCTCGGGCTTCCCGGCGGGATCCTCGTGGCCAACCCCCTGCCGGAGTCCGCCCAGCTCGATCCCGCCCTGCACGACCGGCTGCTCGCGGACGCGCTCGATGCCGCGCAGTCCGGCGGGATCCGGGGCAAGGACATCACCCCGTTCCTGCTCGACTACATCCACCAGCACACCGAGCGCACGAGCGTGGCAGTCAATCTTGAGATCGTCCGCGCCAACTGCCGCCTCGGCGCCGACATCGCGCGGGCGTGGGCGGCGGCGAGGCACGATCACGCCGTCGAGTAGCCTGCCGATCGTGACCGCGCTGAACGCCCAGTGGCGACTGGCCGCCCGACCGGTCGGTCTGCCGAAGGCCTCGGACTGGGAGTACGTCGAGGAGCCGGCTGCCGAGCCGGACGATGCGCAGTTCGCAGTCGAGCTCGAATACGTGTCGCTCGACCCGGCCATGCGCGGCTGGATGAACGAGACTCGCTCCTACGTGCCGCCGGTCGGCATCGGCGAGGTCATGCGAGCCGGCGCCATCGGGCGGGTGACGAGCTCCCGGCATGCCGACTTCCACGATGGCGAGCTCGTGACTGGGATGTTCGGCGTACAGCGCCACGCGGTGTCCGACGGTCGGGGCGTGCGCAAGGTAGACACCTCGCTGGCTCCGGCCCCCGTCCACCTCGGCGTGCTCGGGATGACCGGGCTGACTGCGTACTTCGGGCTGCTCGACCTTGGAAAGCCCGAGCCGGGACAAACCGTGGTGGTGTCGGGCGCGGCCGGCGCGGTGGGGAGCGTGGTCGGGCAGATCGCCCGCATCAAGGGCTGCCGCACGGTGGGCATCGCGGGCGGCCCGGAGAAGTGCGCCTGGCTGGTCGCGGAGCTCGGGTTCGACGCCGCGATCGATTACAAGCGCGGCGAGCTCCGCGCCGAGCTTCGCCGACACACGCCAGACGGCGTCGACGTGTACTTCGACAACGTCGGCGGCGAAACCCTCGACGAGGTGCTCCGGCGCATCGCCCGAGGCGCCCGCGTCGTCATCTGCGGCGCGATCTCCCAGTACAACGCCGAGCAGCAGCCGCGCGGGCCGGCCAACTACATGCAGCTGCTCGTGCAGCGAGCGTCGATGAAGGGGTTCCTCGTGTTCGACTTCGCCGACCGCTATCCCGAGGCGATCGCAGAACTCGCGGGCTGGCTGCGCGCGGGCGAGCTCCAATCGCGCGAGGACGTCGTCCGCGGCGGCCTCGAGCAGTTCCCCGAGGTCTTCCTCCGCCTGTTCCGCGGCGAGAACACCGGCAAGCTGATCCTTCAGCTGACCGAATCCTCGTGAGCACGGCCGAGATTCCCCGGACGCTTGGCATCCGCCTGCAAGCCGCGCGCTGGGCGCCGGTCTGGTCGGTCCCCGCCGCGCTTCGCGCGGTTCGGGCGGTGCTCGTCGTGTGCGGGCTGTTCGCGCTGACCGACCAGGTGATGGGGAACCTGCAGATCGCCACGTTCGCGGCGTTCGGCGGCTTCGCCACCCTCGTTCTGGCCGCATTCGGCGGCACGCGCCGCGAGAAGCTCCTGGCCCACACCGCGCTCGCGGTGGCCGGGAGCGTGCTGCTGACCATCGGCACCCTGGTCAGCTCCTCGACCGTGCTCGCGGCGCTGATCACGGTGCCGGTCACCTTCGCGGTGTTCTTCGCTGGCATCGCCGGGCCGAATGCCGCGGCGGGGGTGACCGCCGCGCTGCTCGCCTACATCCTCCCCGCCGCATCGCTCGGCACGATCTCGATGGTCCCCGACCGCCTGGCCGGCTGGTGGATGGCCTCGGTGGCGGGAACCGCCGCGGTGCTCCTCCTCTCGCCGCGGCTCGCGGAGAACGCACTGCGCCGGGACGCCTCGCAACTGGCCACCGCGCTGGCCGACGAGCTCGACGCGGCGCTGGCCGGGGACGCGGCCGAGGACCGGCTGGCCGCCACGCTCGAGGCCAAGCACAAACTGCTCGCGCGGTTCACCGCGACCCCTTACCGACCGACCGGCCTGGCCGCCACCGACCAGGCGCTGGCCAACGCCGTCGAGCTGCTGGAGTGGTGTGCGGGTCTGAGCGCCGACGCCGTGCGTGAGCGAGCCGACCTGAGCGGTGTCTCGCCGGCCGCCCGCACGCTGGTGGCGACGACCAGTCGCGTCCTGCGCGACTGCGCGGCGCTGCTCAGAGGCGGCTCCGCCCGTCCGGACATCGACTTGCTGGAGCGCTGCCAGGCCCAGGCCGTGACCGGGCTCGACGGCCG
>DATFDC010000212.1:0-5298 GCA_035252415.1 Solirubrobacteraceae bacterium | reverse complement strand
GAGAACCTGCTGAGGGCCTGGTCAGACTATGCGCCGAACATGACCCGCGAGAACGTGATCGCCGCGCGCGTGTATTCGCCGGACGACATCGCGCGTGAGCGACCGAACATGATCGAGGGCGGCTACTCGACCGGGAGCACGATCGCGTCGCAACTCGGTCGCTTTCGCCCGATCGCGGATGTCACCGGCCACCGGATCCTGCTCGAGAACGTCTACGACTGCTCGGCGAACCTGCATTCGGGGCCGGGGATCGGACGCGGCTCGAGCTACAACTGCTTCCAGGAGATCGCCCGCGACCTCCACCTCGACCTGGCGGCCGCCGCCGCATGAGCGGCCCCGCCCGGCTGGCCGGCAAGCGGATCATCGTGACGGGGGCGGCGCGGGGCTTGGGCCGCGAGTTCGTCCTGCATCTGGCCTCGCTCGGGGCCCGGGTGCTGGCCGCCGACATCGCCGAGCCGGAACTGCAGGCGACGTGCGACCTCGCCCGCGCGCGGGACGTTGAAGTAGTGCCCGTGCACGTCGATGTGAGATCGAGCGAGCAGACGCGGGCGCTCGCGCAGGCGGCGGCGGATGCGCTCGGCGGCGTCGACGCCCTGGTCAACAACGCGGCGATCGTCTCACTGGTGCGCCGGCCGTTCGACGAGATACCCGAGGAGGAGTGGGACCGGGTGTTCGAGGTCAACGTGAAGGGCGCCTGGCTGTGTGCGCGTGCGATCGTGCCGCTGTTGCGTGCCGCGGGCGGGGGTGCGATCGTCAACCTGGCTTCCGAGGTCGCGTATTCCGGATCGACCGGGGTCGCGCAGTACGTCGCCTCGAAGGCGGCGATTGTCGGCCTGACCCGGGTGCTGGCCCGCGAGCTCGGGCCGGCGCAGATCCGCGTCAATGCCCTCGCCCCCGGTTTCATCCCCACTGAGGGCAGCACCGTCATGCTGGGCGATCGGGAGTACGACACAGCCGCCACCCCGCTCGGCCGGCTCGGCCAGCCCGATGACCTGCTCGGCGCGCTCGCCTTCCTGGTCTCCGACGAGAGCGCGTTCGTGACCGGTCAGACCCTGCTGGTCAACGGCGGGCGGCTGCTCGGCTGAGCCGCTCGCTCGGTCAGGCGGACGCCGTGAGCACCGCCTCGGCGAAGCTGACCAGCGTGTCGGTCAGGCCGCGCAGGCGATCCGGGATGTCCTTGGGCTTGCGCTCGAGCAGCACCTGCTGGACGAGTTCGGCGATCCCGCCGACCAGGGCGCGAAGGAACTCGTCGGGCACGCTGGGCAGTTCGGGCTCCTCCGCCCGGGCGAGCTCGCGCAGACCGCGGTAGTGGGCCACGTACTCGGCCAGGACCTGCTCGCGCATGGCCAGCGCGCGCGGCCCGGCCCCGAGCACGTCGATCAGCAGGACGCGCGCGAAGTGCGGCTCGTTGGCCAGGATTGAGACGTAGGCCTCGAGCGAGACGCGCAGGCGGGTGCGCCAGTCCGGATCGTCGAGTGAGCGCAGTGCATCGTCGATCTGAGCCATCCCGTTCTCGCAGCCGATCCGGTAGGTCTCGAGGAAGCAGGTCTCCTTGTCCTCGAAGTGCTCGTAGAAAGTGCGGCGCGAGATCCGCACCGAGGAGACCACGTCGGCGACCGTGACCGCGGCGTAGCCGCGCTCGGCGACCAGGCGGGCCATGGCTTCGCAGATCCGGGCCCGCGCCACCTGGGCACCGGTGTTGGCCGCCTCGTCCCAGTTACGGGGGGCGCGCACCGAATAGAGGAACAGGGAGTCCGTCGCGGCCATCCCGCCGGAGGATAGCGGCCGTAGAACCGGTACGTACCAAATTTGACGTGCAGTGTTTCCGTGTGGTACGACTTCGTTCCTATGCCCTGGCAGGGGTACGTAGGCCGCTCGGCGGCCAGGTCTTGTCGATCGCAAACGGGAGTGCGAATGCGCAAGCATGGTGTCTCGAAGCTCGGTCTCGGCGTGGCGTTGACGCTGGCGGCGTCGGTCGCGCTGTTCAACGGGATCGCGCTGGCCTGGTCGCCCGAGCCGGCCCAATATGGGGTGGTCGAGCAGCAGAACGTGCCGGTGACGATGAGCGACGGCACGGTCCTCCGCGCCAACGTCTACTCGCCGGCGGTCAACGGCGTGGCGGCGCCTGGTCCGTTCCCGGTGCTGCTGACCCAGACGCCGTACGGCAAGGACACGGCAGGCGGCGTCGCCGGCGGCGGGACCGGCGAGGACAGCTACCTGGTTCAGCGCGGCTACATCGACGTCGTCGCCGACGTCCGCGGCACCGGCGACTCCGGCGGCCAGTTCGGCCTGTTCGATCCGGCCCAGCAGCAGGACGGTGCGACGCTCGTCCGGTGGGCGGCCGGGCTGCCGCACTCTGACGGCAAGGTCGGCCTGTACGGCGACTCCTACCTGGGGATCAACCAGTTGCTGACGGTTGGACAGCTCGGCCCCAATTCACCGGTCAAGGCGATCTTCCCGGTCATCTCGGCCAACGACATCTATCGCGACACCTCGTTCGACGGTGGCCTGATCGATCTGGAGTTTGGCTCGCTGTACGTCGGCCTGACCGGGTCGCTGAACGAGGTCAATCCGGTCGCCGAGAACCCGTCCGATCCACTCGACACGCTCGAGGTCGAGCTCCAGCACACGGCCGATCTGGGCAGCTTCGACGCGCCGCTGCTGCTGAACACGACATTCGACGGCGATCAGGCCTACGACGGCGCCTACTGGCAGGCGCGCAGCCCGATCCGCGCACTCGAGCAGGTCGTTCGCGATCACATCCCGGCCTATCTGGTCGGAGGCTGGTACGACATCTTCCAGCGCGGCGAGCCACTGAACTTCTCCGGCCTGCAGAACGCGCTGGCCGGGCGCTCGGTGTACGAACCGATGGCCCCATCCGCAGCGGCGAGTGGCCGCTACCAGCTGCTGATGGGTCCCTGGTATCACCTCACCGCGTCCAGTCAGGACTTCGACCCGACGATGCTCGCCTGGTTCGACCGTTGGCTGAAGAACGAGCCGACCGGGATCGACCAGACCACCACGCCGGCGCATCTGTATCTGCTCGGCGCGAACAAGTACGTCGATGTGACCCAGTGGCCGCCCCCGGCCCTACATCCCACCACGTGGTACCTGGGCGCCGGGCCATCCGGCAGCGGTGCGCCGTCCCAGAACGACGGGACGCTCGCACCGAGCGCGCCCGCCACCGCCACCGGCGCCGACCAGATCCTGTACCTGGGGGCCAACGCGCCGTGCTCGCGTGAGCTCGACCAGTGGAGCATGGGCGCGTTCGAGGACGTGACCGATCCGTCGAACCCGAACGGCAACCCGTGCGCGCAGAACGATGCGCTCACCGAGACCGGTCCGGGCGCGCTCACTTACACGACGGCGCCGTTCGGTCAGGACACCGTGCTGGGCGGCCCGGTCGACGCGACGATCTACGCCACCTCGACTCGCCCCGACACCGAGTGGGTGGCTACGCTCGAGGACGTCGCCCCGGACGGCACGGCCACCCCGATCACCACCGGCGCGCTGCTCGGATCGCTGCGCGCGGTCGACTCCTCGCGCAGTTGGACCGAGCCCGACGGGCGGATGATCCTGCCTTACCACCCGTACACCGCCCAGTCCAAACAGCCCGTTCCGGCGGGCACCGTCACGCGGTTCGACATCGAGATCCGGCCGACGTTCGCCGAGTTGGCCGCCGGGCACCGGCTGCGGCTGAACCTGACCACCTCGGATCTGCCGACGCTGCTCCCGACCGCGGCCGATGCCACGGACCTTCTCGGCGGCGTCTACCAGGTCCAGCGCAACCAGGCGGCGGCGTCGTATGTCGAAGCGCTCACCGCGCCGGCCTCGGACGTGAAGTGATGCGGCGCCTCGCGCTTCTCGTCGCGGTGGTGACGCTCTCCGCGGCGCCGGCGGCAAGTGCGGCGGCCGCGCCGTGCACGACCACGAGCGGCGGTGGCGAGTGGCCGATGTACGGGCACGACGTCGCGAACACTCGCACCCAACCCGACGAGCACGGCCTCGGCCCGGCCGCGGCCGCGAACCTCACGCCCGCCTGGGTGTTCTCGACCGGCTCGACCGGTGACGGCAGCCAGCTCACCACCACCCCGGTCGTGTCGGACGGCTGCGTGTTCATCGGCTCGTTCAACGGCTATGTGTACGGGCTGGACGCGCGCACCGGGCACGTTGTCTGGCAGCGCAAGCTCGACGCCCCCAACCCCGGCTCGGGCGGCGTGATCGTCGGCGCGGCAGCCACGTACGGGCGCGAAGTGATCTTCCTGGTCAACGAGTTCACCGCACCGTACGCGATCGCGCTGGACCGCTCGACCGGTGCGGTGATCTGGACGAGCGCACCGTTCGCGCCGCCCTTGAGCAGCTCGGCCGCGCAAGCCGGTTCCTACACAAACGCGAGCCCGATCGTCGCGGGCCGCTTCGTGGTCGCCGGCTACTCACCGCCCGAGGGCGATCCGACCGCGAGCGGAGGGTTCTCGCTGATCGACGCCGCGACCGGCGCCGTGGTCAAGACCACGCCGACGATCTCACCCGCCGATCAGACAGCCGGCTACGCCGGCGGCGGGCTGTGGAGCACGCCCGCCTACGACCCGAGCACGCAGTACCTGTATTGGGGTGCCGGCAACCCCTCGAGCAAGGACAAGCAGAGTCCGGACACCGACGCGATCCTCAAGATCGACCTGGACCAGGCCCGATCGACGTTCGGACAGATCGTCGCCGCCTATCCTGGCAACGTCGATCAGTACGCGAGCGCGCTGCAGGCGCTCACCCAGACCCCGGCGTGCCAGGTGTCGGCCGATCCGTCGGTGCCCGATCCGCTCGACGATCCGGTCTGCGGCCAGCTCGACCTCGACTTCGGCGCCGCGGCCAACCTGTTCAAGACGAGCGGCGGCAGCGAGTTAGTCGGCGACCTCCAGAAGTCCGGCGTCTACCACGTGGCCGACGCGGCCACGATGAAGCCGGCCTGGACCGCGTTGGTCGGCGCCTCCTGCCAGGCCTGCAACGCCGCCTCGACCGCGGTCTCGAGTGGCTCGGTGTTCGGGGTCGGCACGCCCGCCGGAGTCATGTTCTCGCTCGCGGGCGACAGCGGCGGTACGAATTGGGCGGGGCCGGTCGGCGACGGGATCCACTACGAGTCGACCAGCGCGGCCGACGGCGTCGTGTGGACGGTCGACAGCCAGGCCAACCTGGACGCGTTCGATGCGGCGACCGGGCAGGTGCTGGTCAAGCGGCCGCTCAGCGTCGACGCCGGCGCTCCGATCGTCAATAACACAAGCTCGGGCGTGGCGATCGCCGAGCACG
>DATFDC010000211.1:0-10515 GCA_035252415.1 Solirubrobacteraceae bacterium | reverse complement strand
TCGCACTTCACCCCCGAGCGGATCCGGAGACTGGTCGCCGATCGTCTCGACGAGCTGGTTCGGGACGGCCGACCGTCCCTGCTTGCCGTCGTGGAGGACGAGCTCGCCCGTCCCACCGAGGCGATGCGGACCTCGTTCCGGGCGGTGGAGGACGAGCATCGAGAGCTGTTGATCGCGCTGCTCGATGCGCCGGCCGGCCTGATTGACGAGCGCGAGCTGGCCGCCACCGTGCGCCGCCATCACGCCGGCGGGCTGCGACGACCGCCCGGGGAGCTCATCGACCGGCTCACCGATCACTTCGTGCGGGTCACCCCGCTCGGGATCGGCTGGGTTCATCCGAGCTGGCGCGATCTGGTGATCGACGAGCTGGCCGAGAACGCGAACGCGCGACACCGGTTCCTGTCGGCATGCGGAATCTACGGTGCGATGCTCGCTTTCTCGCGCAAGGGGGGCGCGAGCGGCGAGCGGTCGCTGCCGCTGATGCTCTGCGACCGCGACTGGGACACGCTGGGCGACCGGATCGGGGAGCTCGTTCCCGAGCTCGAGGACCACGACCTCGGGCGCCTGCTCCTCGCCCTCGCCGACGCGCTGAACGACTGGCTCGAGCCGGCCCAGCGCTCCGAGATGGAGAGCCTCACCGGCTACGTGCTCGGGGCGAGCAGCCGGAGTTGGCGCAAGCACTCGCGACCGGTGCCGGTGTTCCTGCTCGAGGCGTGGTACGCGGCCAACGCGATGCTCGCCGAGTCGGCGGAGCCGCCACCGATCCGGGTCACCTGGACCGAGCTGGAGCCCTCGCGCTCGCTGCTCGCCGGCGGTCTGGAGGCTCGCGACCTCCAGGCCCTCGACGACTGGCTCGCGTTGGCGCAGATCCTGGCCGCCCACGACGTCGACGCGCTCAAGCGCCTCGGCTTCTTCGAACCTGGGCCGCAGCTGCTGCTCGCGCACCTGGCCGTCGACCTCGGCGAGATCGCCGATCCCGATGTGGCGGGCCTGGCCGAGAGCCTGCTCCGCCGGATCCGGGAGCTGTCGCCCCGGCATCACGGCCTCGCCCGGACCACGTTGATGAAGCTTCAGTCAAAGCCCGCCGACGAACGCTGGTGGGTGCCGCAGGACATCGACGCCCCGCCCAGCCGGGACCCGGTGAGCCGCGCGCGAATCAGCTTCACGCGTGAGGACGTGAGCCGAGTGCTCGCCGACCTGTAGGGGTTCGAACTCGGGCCGGGAGAGATTGTTGCATTCGTCACCTCGACCTTGTATACAACGCATACTCGGCAATCGCGGGCCCTTCGGCGGGCACGACCCGAACTCTGGAGAGGGAGCATGACGACGATCACGGCACGCAGCGAGCGCAGCGTGCAAGCCGCCGGCCAGGTCGAGATTCGCTCGATCGACTACGTGCCGGTCAGCGAGCGGCACGGAAAGCCGTGGCACCTCGGGCCTGTGTGGTTCCAGGGCAACGCCCAGCTCTCCACGCTGGCAGTGGGGGCGATCGGCGTCTCGATCGGACTGAACCTGATCTGGGCGATGATCGCAATCATCACCGGCACCCTGGTCGGGACGTTGTTCATGGCCTTCCACTCGGCTCAGGGGCCGAAGCTGGGGCTCCCCCAGATGATCCAGTCCCGCGCGCAGTTCGGCTACTTCGGGTCGCTGCTGCCGGTGGTGGTCGCGGTGGCGCTGTTCATCGGCTTCAACGTGTTCAACACGATCCTCGGCGGCGACGTCATCCAGCAGCTGTTCCCGGGCCTGCACAGCAAATTCCTCGCCTACCTGCCGGTGGTGATCCTGTCGCTGGTCCTGACGATCTTCGGCTACGAGCTGATCCACACCGGGCTGCGCTGGGCCACCTGGCTGTTCATCGTCGCCTATGGCGTGTTCACGATCGGGGCACTGTTCAACGTGGGGGCGCCCCACGGCGCGTTCGATCTGGGCAAGTGGGACGGCGGGCTGTTCCTGGTCCAGTTCGGCGTGGTCGTGAGCTACCAGCTGACCTGGGCTCCGTACGTGTCCGAGTACTCGCGTTACCTGCCCCCCGAGACCAAGTCGTCGACCGTGTTCTGGTGGACCTACTGGGGCTCGGTGCTCGGCGGGATCGTCCCGTTCCTGGTCGGCGCGTTCATCATCGCCGCGGCAACCACCGCCGCGCCGGTCGCCCAGGTCCACGACGTGGCCAACCAGATGTTCTCCGGGTTCGGCACGATCGTCATGATCTGCTCGCTTCCCGGTCTGATCGCGGTCACCGCGATGAACATGTACAGCGGGGGGCTCTCCACGCTGACCACGGTCGACACGGTCAAGCGGATCCGCCCGACGTTCACCGCGCGCTGGATCAGCATCGGCTTCATCACGGTCGCCGGCACCGTGCTCGCGCTGACGCTGTCGCCGAACTTCCTCGAGAACTTCAACAACTACCTGTTCCTGATCCTGTACTTCATGATCCCGTGGACGGCGGTCAACCTGATCGACTTCTTCTACGTCCGCAAGGGCAACTACGCGATCCGGGAGCTGTTCATCCCGCGCGGCATGTACGGCATGTGGTCGTGGCGGGGCCTCGTGGCCTACGGGATCGCGTTCGCCGCGATGATCCCGTTCATGAGCACGACGATCTACGAAGGCCCGATCGCCAAGCACCTGTCCGGCGGCGACATCTCGCCCTTCATCGGGTTCCCGATCGCCGCGGGGCTCTACTACCTGTTCAGCCGCAGCATCGACGTGGCCAGCGAGGCCCGGGTGGCGGCCGACCAGAAGGATCTGCTCGAGGCCGAGGCGATGGCGCATGAAGAGATCGGCGAGGAGCCGGCCTTCGACGTGGGCGCGCGCGTATCGGACGAGTACGAGGCGGCGCGAGTCGAGCGCCACCCGGGCGTCTGACGGCGCATCCCGCCAGCAGGGATTGCCTGGCTGCCGCGGGCTGGCGGTCTAAACCGTCAGGCGCTTGACGGCCCGCAGGCGCAGATAGGCGTCGTAGACCATCATCTGGCCGCCGCCCAGTTCACGCAGCAACCGCTCGGCGAGCGCCTCCGCCTCGGCCAGGGTGGCGCACGACGCGCGCGTGCCCGCCTCGTCCTCGACTCGCCAGGCTCCGCGGCTGGCCGGCAGCACGCGCAGCGACACGATCCTCTCCGTCGCGTAGCTGGTCACGTTCACCACATCTGACTCCCTACGTGTCGCGTTCACCCCGGTCGTCCGGATCGCCACGCGTCCCAATCCCCACACCGAGGCGCGTGTTCCGTCCGCCTTCTCCGATCCGACGAGACCGGCTGGCCCAACCCATCTCGCCCGCCTTCGTTGTATCACCGAACCTATGCGCGGGCAAGGAATGCAAGCGCGGACCGTCGCGAAACGACAATTCGCGGCAGGCCGGTGGCGATCAAGGAGTTGCGACATCCACAGCAACATTGCGAGGACGCCGCCGGGCGGTTGACGCAGGCAGGTCGGCTGCCAATTTAGTTTACATATAGGCCCATAGTGTAAATTCCGCGGAATCGTCGAATCCGAGGAGGCGCCATGACCACCGCTGCCGCGATCCCGCAACCGACCTGGCGTGACGGCAAGCGCTACGCCTGGCTTCTGGGCGTGGTCGTCCCGACGCTGCCGTTCATCGTGTACGGGCTGGTCCACCTGACCGGCTGGCCGGTGTTCTGGTTCTTCGGGCCGTTTCTGATCTTCGGGGTGTTTCCGCCGCTCGATCTGCTGATCGGCCTGGACGCCGAGAACCCGCCCGACAGCGTGCTGAAATGGCTCGAACAGGACCGCTACTACCGCTGGTGCACGTACGCGTTCCTGCCGCTCCAGTACGCCGGCCTGGTGTTCGCGTGCGCGTTGTGGGCGGGCAACGAGCTGAGCGTGGTCGACAAGCTCGGCCTGGCGCTGACCGAGGCCATGGTGAGCGGGATCGCGATCAACACCGCGCACGAGCTCGGACACAAGCGGGACCGGCTCGAACGCTGGCTGAGCAAGATCGCCCTGGCCCAGAGCGGGTACGGGCACTTCTTCGTCGAGCACAACCGCGGGCACCACGTTCGGGTGGCCACGCCCGAGGACCCGGCGAGCGCGCGGATGGGCGAGAGCTTCTGGGCCTTCCTCCCGCGGACGGTGGTCGGGAGCCTGCGATCGGCCTGGGAGCTCGAGCGCGAATGGCTCGAGCGCCATGGCCGCTCGACCTGGAGCGTCCACAACAACATCCTGAACGCGTGGGCGATGACCGTGGCGTTGTTCGGCGGACTGACCGCGGTGTTCGGCCTTCGCGTCCTGCCCTACCTGCTGATTCAGATGGTGCTTGGCTTTCCTCTCCTCGAGGTGGTCAACTACCTCGAGCACTACGGTCTGCGCCGCGCGAAGCGCCCGGACGGCCGGTACGAGCTGACCCGGCCCGAGCACAGCTGGAACAGCAACAACGTCGCCTCGAACGTGCTGCTCTACCACCTCCAGCGCCACTCCGACCACCACGCCAACCCGACCCGGCGCTTCCAGGCGCTGCGCCACTTCGACGAGGCGCCCCAGCTGCCCACCGGCTACGCCGGGATGATCCTGCTCGCGCTGGTGACGCCGCTGTGGTTTCGGGTCATGGACCGGCGGCTGCTCGCGCACTACGGGGGAGACGTGACACGGGCGAACATCCATCCGCCGGCCCGTCGCCGGGTCCTCGCGCGCTACGGTCCGGCGGGATGAGCACGTCGTATCGGGGCGCGGTCAGGCAACTGCTGCGCGACCGGCTCCTGGATGCCGGCCGCGACCAACTGGGCGAGCGCACGTGGGCGCAGGTGACCATGGCCGAGATCGCCACCGCCGCCGGCGTGAGCCGCCAGACCCTGTACAACGAGTTCGGGACCCGCGACGAGTTCGCCCAGGCGCTGGTCATCCGCGAGGGCAGCCGGTTCCTGGACGCCGTCGAGGAGGCGATCGACGAGAACGCCGGCGATCCGCCGGCAGCGCTGACCGCCGCGCTCGAGCGGTTCCTGAGCATCGCCCGGGACGACCCGTTCGTACGGCTGCTCCTGGGCGACGACGGCACCGGCGGGATGCTGCCCCTGGTGACCACGCAGAGCCGCCCGGTGGTCGACTGGGCGACTGGACGGCTGGTACAGGCCATGAGCGCTCATTGGCCGGGTGTCGCCGACCGGGACCTCGAGGATCTCGCCGACACCGTGGTGCGGCTGGCCATCAGCCACGTGGCCGCGCCGCGCCAGGCGCCGGCCCGGACCGCCGCGTCGATCACCCGCCTGCTCGGTCCGTCGATCGAGCGGATGCTGGCGACCGCGGGCGAGCGGTGAGATATTCTCTGGTCGCTCGAGTCTGCAGCTGAGTGAGACGTGAGGGAGGGTCACCAGATTGAAACCGCCCGTCCCTAGCCGGCGGCGTTCCGGCCGCGCCAACGGGGGCTACCAGCCGAACGGCGACGCGCCGCGGTACATCCCGATGCAGCACCTGGAGCTGGCCGGTGTCCGGCGCTCGGTGCTCGTGGCGCTGGGGATCGCGGTCCTGATCCCGGTCGCGGTGGCGGTGTGGGCCCTGACCCAGATCGGCGGGTCGGACTCGAAGTCGGGGACGGACAGCGCGAAGGGCGGCCAGACAACCGCCCACCACGCCACCGCGGCGAGCTTCCGGGACACCCCGCTGTTCAAGGGCCTGGTCGCCGCGGACCACAGCGCGTACGCCAAGAATCTGCTGCCGCCGTCGAGTTGCCGGGGGATGAGCGCGACGATGGTCGTGTGCAAGCAGCCGCACTTTGCCGTCGATGAGGTGACCTTCAACACCTATCCGTCGTTGAAGTCGCTCTACGCCGCGTATGAGGCCAGGGCCGGCCAGCTCGCCCAAGCGCCGTTCCGGGCCAACAGCGGCAACTGCACCGAGGGCGACGTCAACGGCGAGATCGCCTGGAACCACGACTTCAAGCATCCGAGCATGTACCCGATCAGCATGTTCACCTCGGGCACGATCACCGACGACAAGGCAGCCGGGCGGATGTTCTGCACGTTCACCGGCGGTCTGCTGTATCTGCTCTGGACCCAGGACGACGGCCGAATCCTCGGAGAGCTGGCCGGCGCGCCGCACCTCGACGCGTACCTGTGGTGGCACAACGTCCACCACGTGATCGCGATTCCCGGCACTCCCAACATGATGGGCACCATGCCGGGGATGGGGAAGACGACCAGTACGCAGAGCTCGAGCACGATGCCCGGCAGCACGTCGACGATGCCGAAAAGCAAGTCCGCGATGCCGAGCAGCAAGGGCAAGATGCCGAGTGGGCACGGCACGACGAGCACGAAGAGCTCCCACAGCATGCCCGGGATGAGCTCGGGGATGAGCTCGGGCGGCTAGGTTCGCCTCGGGCGGCTGGGTCCCCGTCGGCGCGGCTAGGTTCGCGCCGGCAGCTTGAGGACCGGCAGCTCCGACACGTCGACCGACAGCGAGCCGCACAGCCGAGCCTGCTGGTCGCCCCGGGCCAGCTTGCGGCGCAGGAGGACAAACGCGGGCGCGCCCAGGAGCGCCGGGATCGCGAGCTGGAACAGGCGGTAGATGAGCACCGCGGCGGCGGCGGCGGACACGTTGACCTGGTAGAGGGCGAACACGCCGATCAGGCCGCCCTCGGTGCCCCCGACGCCGCCCGGGAGCGGCACCAGGTTGCCCAGCTGACCGATCAGATACCCGAGCACGAGCGCCCCGAACGCCGGCACGTGGCCGACAGCGGCGAACCCGAAGCCGAGCGCCGCGATATCGAATGCCATGTAGGCGAACGAGCCGACGACCACGCCGAAGCTGCGCGAGCGAATCAGCGTCTTGGCGAGGTCGACGCCGTCGGCGGTCGCCTTCAAGGCGTGGCGGAGCCCGTGGCGCACCCGCGCGATCCGGCCACCGCGCTCGCCGTCCGCCAGTGGCCGGCCGAGCGCGCGCAGCATCTGGGGGCTGAGCCAGGTGACCAGCACGACCCCGCTGGCGATCAGGGCCGGCCCCAGCGTCAAGACGGGCGAGACGTGGCTGGGCAGGACGCCGACGAACATCGCGAATCCGACCACCACGACCCCGACGAAGTTCGGCGCGCTGGTGATCAGGAAGAAGGCGACGGTGCGCCGGGCGATGTGGGCGGTCGCCATCCCGGCCTGCCGGAGCGCCCAGACTCCGAGGGCCAGGCCGCCGGCGCCGCCGGTGGGCAGCAGGGAGTTGGCGGCCAGCTCGGCCATCGAGATGTCGTAGCTGAGGCCCCAGGGCATCCGCGGGCAGAAGGTCGAGCGGAACGCGAGAAGGTATCCGGCGCACGAGCCGAGTTCGGCCGCCGCGAGCAACGCGAGCCACCCCGCCCCGGCGTCCTGGAGGCGGGACCGCACCTCGCCCAGCCCGGGCAGCGCGCTGACTGCGATCGCGACCACCGCGATCAGGGCGGCGATCTGGGCCAACCGCACCGCGATGTGCCGCGGGTGGAGCTCGTCGGGCATCTCGGCGCCCGGCGGCGCCTCGTCCAGTTCCTCGTGCTTGGTGGCCACTACCTACCAGGGTACGCAGCGGCGATCCCGCTACGGGCCCGCGATCCCCTCGAGCAGGTAGCTGGCGGTGGCGGCATTGGCCGGGTAGAACGCCTCGATCATCAGCTCATCGAGCGTGATGTCGACCGGGCTTCCGAACGTCGAGATCGTGCTGAAGAAGGCGAGTTCGCGCTCGCCGGCACGGAGCCGCAGCGGGACCACGATGCCGCCGGTCGTCTCGGCGTCCCGCGGGGCCTCCAGGCACACCCCGGGGTAGGCGGCAAGCTCGTCGTGGAGCCGGCTCAGCTCGGGGTCGGCGGTCAGCGCCGCCTCCCGGCGCAGGCGGTGCAGGAGATGGGCGCTCCACTCGTCCAGGTTGAGTGTGCGCGGCGCCATGCCGTCCGGGTGGAGCGCGACCTTCAGCGCGTTCGCGGGTGGCTCGAGCAGCTGCGGAGCCACGCCCTCGAGCAGCGCACCGAGCGCGTCGTTTGACGACAGGAGATTGTGATGGCGATCGATGACGATCGCCGGGTACGGCTCGTGAGCGCGCAGGAAGCGGTCGAGCGCCTGGTGCACGGGGGTCATCTCGGGCGCTTCGAGCGACCGCTCCTCGTAGAGCGGCGCGTATCCGGCGGCCAGCAGCAGCCGGTTGCGCTCGCGCAGCGGGATGTCGAGGTGATCGGCCAGCCGCAGCACCATCTCGCGGCTCGGGCGGGCCCGGCCGGTCTCCAAAAAACTGACGTGCCGAGAGGACACGTCCGCCTCCAGCGCAAGCTCGAGCTGGCTTAGGCTGCGCCGCTGGCGCCATCCGCGGAGGAGCTCGCCAATCGGCGCCCGCGACGGACCCGGGGTAGCAACTGCTGCATCAACACCCATGGCACCGAACGTAGCGTGCGCGCCGGGGCGCTGCAATTACCTCACGGGTAATGCTCAGTCGGTCTGTTGCAGGTAGGCGAGGACGGCGAGCACGCGACGATGGTCGCCGGCCGACTGGGGCAGGTCGAGCTTGGACAGGATGCTCTGCACGTGCTTCTCGACCGCGCCCACGGTCAGCACGAGCGACTGGGCTATGCCGGCGTTGGAGCGGCCCTCGGCCATCAGCGAGAGCACCTCGCGCTCGCGGGGGGTGAGGCGCTCGATTGGCCCGTCCGAGCGTTGGCGCGAGAACAGCTGGGCGACCACCTCAGGGTCGAGCGCGGTGCCGCCGGCGGCCACCCGGCGGACCGCCTCGAGGAAGTCGGCCACGTGCATCACGCGATCCTTGAGCAGGTAGCCGATGCCGCCGCCGCGGTCGGCCAGGAGCTCGGCGGCGTAGGTCGGCTCGACGTACTGGGAGACCACGAGCACGGCGGTGCCGGGGGCCTGCCGGCGCACCTCGAGCGCGGCGCGCAGACCCTCGTCGTGGAAGGTGGGGGGCAGGCGGATGTCGACCACGGCGAGATCGGGCCGGCGGGCGACCACCTCGCGGATCAGCGCGTCCCCGTCGATGACCGCGGCCACCACCTCGATGTCGTTGTCGCGCAGCAGACGGGTCATCCCATCCCGGAGCAGGACGTGATCCTCGGCGATGACTACTCGCAAGGCAGCTCGGCTCGGATCGTCGTGGGGCCGCCGCGTGGGCTGTCCACCGAAAGGCGTCCGTCCAGCGCCTCCACGCGGCGGCGCAGGCCTCGCAGGCCCGAGCCCGCGGGGTCGGCCCCGCCCCGGCCGTCATCGCGTACCTCGAGCTCGATCGCGTCGCCCAGACGAACGATGCTGATGTCGACGCGTTGCGCGCGGGCGTGCTTGACGGCGTTGGCCAGCGCCTCGGCGGCCACGAAGTAGGCGGCACTCTCCACGGCCGGCGCCGGGCGCGGCTCGACCTCGACGGACAACCCCACCGGCAACGGGGTGGAGCTGGCCAGCGAGGCGAGCGCCGCCCCGAGTCCGCGATCGGCCAGCACCGGCGGATGGATTCCGCGGGCCAGGTCGCGCAGCTCGCGAAGGGCGTGCTCGGCGCCGATCCGGGCCTCGGCGAGCAGCTGGCTGGCCCGCTCGGGATCGTCGGAGAGCTTCTGCTCGGCCATCCCGAGGCTCATCCCGAGCGCGACCAATCGCGCCTGGGCGCCGTCGTGGAGGTCACGCTCGATCCGGCGCAGTTCGGTCTCCTGGGCGTCCACCGCGCCGGCCCGGGTGGTCTCGAGCGTCTCGATGCGCTCCTCCATCTCGGCCTGGCGTGGCGAGACGAGCACGGCGGTGACGAACTGAATCGCGAGCACGATCAGGATTCCAATGATCGGCCAAACCGGCCAGAAGTAGCCGTGCGCGGTGATCGCCCACACCGCGATGCAGAAGCCGGCGAGCAGCGCGCCGACGCCCGCGGTGGCGGCCAGGGCGCGGCTGCCGAGGAAACGGTCGACGATCGACGGCTGCTCGGCAACCACAACCAGCCAGCCGTGGACCCCGAGCACGGTGGCGAGCGGCAGCCAGGCCCAGATCGGCCAGAAGTACCCGCGCGACACGACCAGCCAGATCAGGACCAGCGCAAACACGAGCACGCCGTCGACCGCGGCATGGACCTCGAGCGCGTAGCGTGAGCGCGTCGCGGCCAGCGGCCCCGAATGCCACTCCGGGGCAGGGGTCTGCGCGGCGGGCTCCGCGTCGGCGTCCAGCAGGTTCGCGGCGATCACCCGGAACGGCGCGGCCATCGGGCGCGCGATCACAACTGCCACCGGCAGCAGGAGCGCGCCGGGGATCACGAAGGCGAGCGACTGCAGGAACGTGTGGGGGCGCCAGAAGCCGATGTGGGCCCCGCCGTGAACGAATGGAACCCAAAGCGGCGCGAACAGCATGCTCCCGGCAAACACGATCACGACCAGCGACGCGATCGCCACCGGGAAGCCGGCGACCCACCGGAACAGAAGGTATGCCTGAGCGCGCCAGAAGCCGGCCGAGAACAGCCCGCGCAGCCACCCCCAGAACCCCGGCCGGGTCCGGGCGGCCACGGGCGCCTCTGCGTCGACGTCGAGCAGGGATCGGGCCAGCTCGGCTTCGATCGCGGCGAAGCCGCGGGTGA
>DATFDC010000210.1:0-13805 GCA_035252415.1 Solirubrobacteraceae bacterium | reverse complement strand
GCGCCCGCCGCGCCGCCCGCCGTCGCGGTTCGCCGGCCGCTGCTGGTTGCCGTGGCCGGGCCTGACGCCCTCCAGATCAGCGCGATGAGCGTGCCCCTGGCGCGTGCTCGGGGCGGGGACGTGCACGTCGTCCATGTCGTCGAGGAGGACGTGACGGCCGGCGAGGACGCCGTCGAGCTCGAGACGTCGGCCGCGGCCCGGGCGCTCCTGGAGCAGTCCGTGGCCGAGCTGCGTGCATCGGGGATGGCGGTCAGAGGCGAGCTGCTGCATACGGTGGGCAATCACGCCGACGTCGCGGCGGGAATCCTCAAGCGCGCCTCCGAACTGCAGGCCGGGGCGATCGTGATCGGTCCCGACGCGCACCATGGCCGGCTGCTGAGCCCGGTGGCCGCCGTGATCGCCGAACACGCGCGGGCGCACGTGATCGTCCTTCATCCGGAGGCCGGTCCCCTCGGCAGCTCGCAGCCGCGTCTGGCTGCCTGAGCGCCTCGCGGTCCGACCGCGACCCCTCCGGGGTCGTTGTCCGCTCCCTGACCAGAGACGGGGCGGCCCCCGTCAGGGCGGGTACGCCGGGAAGCGAATGTCCAGCACCGCCCGCGCGCACCGGGAATCTGACCGGAAGGAGTCTGGCCCTGATCGGCAGGAGGGCGGCGGCACCCGCCCCCTGCGCGGCGAGGAGAAGTCCCGCCTCGCTCTGTTGGCGCTTCCCACGTTTGCGCTGGCCCTGTCGATCACGATGGTCTCGACCTACCTGTCGACCGTGACCCACCGCTACACGCAGCAGACCGCCGTGATCGGGGTGATCATCGGAGGCGAGGGCGTGATGGCACTGTGGATCCCGCTGATTTCCGGGGCCTGGTCAGACACGCTGCGAACCCGGATCGGGGGGCGGCTGCCGTTCGTGCTGGCCGGAGCCGTCCCAGCCGCGGTGGCGCTGGCTCTGATCGGCTTCGTCCACTCGCTTGGCCTCGTCGCCCTGGTCGCCGGCGTGTTCTTCGCCTGCTATTTCGTCGCCTACGAGCCGTACCGCGCGATGTATCCGGACCTGATCGACGAGGACAGCGTCGCCGGCCGCGCGCAGAGCACCCAGGCTCTGGCCCGCGGGCTGGGCACCGGCTTTGCCCTGCTCGGCGGCGGGCTGCTGCTGAGCATCGCCCGCCCTCTCCCGTTCGCTCTGTCAGCGGTGATCCTTCTCGCCGCGGTCGGAGCGTTCGTGGTGATGATCCTGCGGCGCGACCTCGTCGAACCGCCCCACGAAGATGCCGAAGGTCCCAGGCAGGTGGCCCGGCGGCTGCCCGGCCTGCTCAGGGAGCACCCGGCTCTGCGGGCCTATTTCGTCGCCAACGCTCTGTGGGAGATGGCCCTTGCCGGCCTCAAGGCGTTCGTGGTCCTCTACCTGACGATCGGCCTCCACTACAAGCTCACGACCGCCTCGTTGCTGATCGGCGCGGTGGCGCTGGTCATCCTGATCGGCGCCGGGGCGACCGGCAAGGCGGGCGACAAATGGGGCCGGATCCGGGTGGTGAGGCTGGCGTTGTGGGGTTACGGACTGGGCTTCCTGGTCCTGGTGTTCACCACCAGCCGTCCGCTGATGGCCGCGGCGTTCCCGTTCATCGCGATCGGTGGCGGGGCCGTGATGACAATGGCCTACGCGATCCTCATGCCGCTGATGCCCGAGGACGAGCACGGCGCCCTGACCGGCTTCTACAGCCTCTCGCGCGGGGTCGGCATCACCACGGGGCCGATCCTCGCCGGCATCCTCATCTCGCTGACCGCCAGTGGACCGTTCAAGAGCACGCAGGGCTTCCAGGCCATGTGGATCGTCTGTGCCGGGGCGGCGCTCACCAGCATCATCTTCCTGCGCAAGCTCCAGCGCGCCGAGGACGACCGCCGCCGCCTCGAGGACACGTAGCGGCGCGGGCAGCCGACTCCAGGTCCGAGTCGGGATACTTCGATCATGCAGATCGATGATGTGCGCCGAATCGCGGTCGTCGGCGCCGGGACCATGGGACAGCAGATCGCGTTTCAGTGCGCCGGCCACGGCTACGACGTCGCCGTGTACGACGTCGACGCGGCGGCGCTTAAGGCGGCGGGCGCGCGCATCGACGCCTACGCGAACGGTCTCGAGGCCGGAGGGGTCATCTCGCCGGAGGTTCGGGCCTCGGCGCGGGAGCGGATCACCCTCACCACGGACGCGTCGATCGCGGCCGAGAACGCCGACCTGTTGAGCGAGGCGGTTCCCGAGGATCCCGATCTCAAGGGCCGCGTGCTCGCCGAGTTCGATGCGGCATGCCCACAGCGGACGATCTTCATGACGAACACCTCGACGCTCGTGCCCTCGCAGTTCGCGCAGGCTTCGGGCCGTCCCGACCAGCTGCTCGCGCTTCACTTCCACCTGCCGGTGTGGGTCAACAACCTGGTCGACGTGATGCCGCATGCCGGCACGGCGCCGGAGGCGACCGAGCTTGTCGTCGCCTTCGCAGGGCGCATCGGCCAGGTGCCGATCGAGCTGCACCGCGAGTACAACGGTTACGTCTTCAACTCGATGTATGCCGCGCTGAACCGCGCGGCGATCACGCTCGCGCAGCAGGAGGTGGCGTCGATCGAGGACATCGATCGCGCCTGGATGCACGTCACCAAGGCGCCGGTCGGGCCGCTCGGCGCACTGGACGCGGTCGGTCTCGACACCGTATGGACGATCACCGACTACTGGGCTCGCCAGCTTGGCGACGAGCAGCTGCAGGCGAACGCGACCTTCCTCAAGGCGTACGTCGATCGGGGCGATCTTGGCGTCAAGAGCGGCCGCGGCTTCTACAGCTATCCGAATCCGTCCTACGCGCAGCCGGGATTCATCCGCATCCCGGAGAACGATTAGGCTTGGCGGATGGAACCTGACCGAGCCCGGGAGCTGCTCGCCCGCGAGCGCTCGCGCATCGAACAGTCGCTCGCCGCGCTCTCCACGGCGCAGGAAGGCGACGATCGACTCGAGCCCGGCGACGAGGACTCCGAGGACCTCTACCAGGACGAGTTCGACGCGGGCCGCCGGCAGGATCTGCTCGAGGAGCTGGCCGCCGTGGAGCGCGCGGAAGCCAGGCTTGCCGACGGCACGTACGGACTCTCGATCGAGAGCGGCAAGCCGATTCCGGACGGGCGGCTCGAGGCGCGCCCAACCGCGGAGCGGACCGTCGAGGAGGAGGATCGCTTCCGGCGGGGCTGAGTGACACCTACAGCGGCGTCGTTTCCTCGGTTGGAGCCCGGGTAGGGATACGAGGACTGTCCCGTCGGAGGAGGAGGTAGGAGAGATGGCGATCGACGTCACGGAAAAGGTGACCGAACACAAGACGGCTGCGGCGGCCACGGCCGCTACGGCTGCGGCGGCAGCCCTGGCGCCGCTGGCGGTCAAGGGAGTCGGCAAGCTCGCGCACTCCGTTTCGTCCAACGGTGTCGGTGACACCATCACGGCGCCGAAGCGGGCCGCGCAGGATGCGGCGTCGGGCGTTGGCGACAAGGTGTCGGGTGCGGTCAAGGGCAAGGTCGAGGAGAAGGTGAAGGGCGCGATCGACGACAAGGTCGGGCAGGCGGGCGGGCCGGCTGGCATCCTGAAAAAGGCGGTCAAGAATGCGTTGCCGTTCGGCGGGGGCAACGACGACGACGATGACGGCGACAGCGGCGTGAAAGGCATCGGTAAGGGCCGGCGCATGCCCGTGCAGCAGAGCATCGACGTTGCCGTGCCGATCCAGACCGCCTACAACCAGTGGACCCAGTTCGAGGAGTGGCCGCAGTTCATGCACCGGGTGACCCGGGTCTCCCAGGAGGATAAGACGAAGGTGTCGTTCGCGACCAAGATCTGGGGCAAGACCAAGGAGTTCGAGGCGAACATCGTCACCGCGCGCCCGGACGAGAAGATCAAGTGGGAGGTCACCCAGGGAATGACCCACACGGGATGGGTCACATTCCACGAGATCGCTCCCCAACTTACCCGGATCGAGTTGTCGCTCGACCTGGAGCCCGGCGGACTGCTCGAGAAGGCCGCACGTGGCATGCGCCACGTCAAGCGCGCCGCGCGCGGTGACCTTCACCGATTCAAGGCCTACATTGAGGCGCTCGAGGAGGAGACCGGCGCGTGGCGCGGGACGATCGAGGATGGCAAGGTCAAGCGTGGCCGGCAGAGTCGCGGCCAATCGCAGAACGGATCCTCGGGCCGGAGTCGATCGTCGTCGAGGTCGTCATCGGGCCGCGCACGCACGCGCGGCCATTGACCGGTTACTGCTGAGCCCGTAGGTGCTCCACGAGGTCCCGGAGGGCCGGGTCCGCGAGCGCGTCGCTGGTCTGCACCGTGTGCGTCCGGTCTCCATCGTCCACGGTGATCGTGTAGGAGCGGAGATCGGCGGCGCCCGGAGGCGGTGCGCCGACCTCAGCGGGCTGCTCGAAGAAGCGCGCCCGCTCGACCAGCCGCTTCACGTGGTCGGCCTGTTCGGGGGCGAGTTCCGCGGTGTCGATGCGGACCGGTCGGCTCAGGCCGGGGAAGTGGGCGAAGCCGCCGCCTGATTCGAAGTTGATGACCACGTCGCCTGGGCCTCGGTCGAAAGCGCGGTCGGGGGCGAGATCGCCCCCGACCCAACGCTCGTGACACTAGCTACCGACGCCGACGGGCTCCCGGTCCTCAGCCTCGATCGGTGCCGGCGCTGCGACCACGGTTCCGGCCGGATCGACCATGCCGGGCGCGAGACTCGCGACCGGCAGCGCCAGCCCGACCGTGCCCTGCTTGGACAGGTACCAGGCGCCATCGAGACCGGCGAACGTGGACATCGAGCCGGAGCCGATGTTCGCGTCGACCGTCCCGGCGTACTTGGCCGGGCCGGTATCGAAGGCGAGCAGGAGGGTTCCGTCCTGCTGCTGCCATTTGCCGGTGAACGCGCCGGTGAACGTGTTGTTCGGATTGAACACCAGGTTGACCTGGCCGTAGGTGTACGTGGGCCCCCAGCTGTAGTGCAGGGTCCAGTTCCCCGACACCTTGGGTGCGGCCGCGGTGACGATGATGCCGACCTGCTTCCAAGCGTTGATCACCGCCTGCTGCTCGACGTCGCCGAACAGACGGCCGGCGTTGTCGGCCGTCAGGTTGGCGAAGTCCTGGAACTGGGCGGTCGACGCCAGTCGCGGGTCGCACAGCGTGGCGTACCAGATCATGCCCGCCTTCTCCCAGGCGTATCCGCCCAGGGCGACGGCGCAGAGGTAGAACGCGTGGTTCGGGATCCCCGAGTTGATGTGGACGCCGCCGTTGTCGGCGGTGGTCGTCACATAGCCGCTCATGTTGGCGGGTTGAGGATCCTTACCGAGGTGGGGATCGTCGTACGCGGTGCCCGGCGCCTTCATCGAGCGCAGCGCCACCCCGTTCACGGCTGATGTGAACAGCCCTGCGCCGATCAGCCAATCCGCCTGTGCGGCGGTCTGCGACGAGTGGTACTGCTTGACCAGCGAGCCGAACACATCCGAAATCGACTCGTTCAGCGCGCCGGGCTGGTCCTGATAGACCAGGTTGGCCTGGTGGGCGGTGACACCGTGTGTCAGCTCGTGACCCATCACATCGATGGAGATCGTGAACCGATTGAAGTAAGTGCCGTCGCCGTCACCGAACACCATCTGCGTGCCGTTCCAGAAAGCGTTGTCGTACCCCTGGAGATAGTGCACACTGCCGAGCATGTTCATTCCGGCGTTGTCGATCGAGTTGCGCTGGAAGATGTTCCAGTACAGGTCGAACGTGGCACCCAGCCCGTCGTAGGCCTCGTCCGAAGCAGCGTCACCGGTCGGACCCTGACCTTCGGAGCGGACCAGAGTTCCGGGTAGCGCCGAGCCCTGGTTCGCGGTGTAGATCTGGCGCTGCTTGTGCGGCGTCAGGCTTGGCGCCGCCGGCGGAGCGGCCGCCTGTAGCGCCGCGGTGGTGGTGCGGTGGCTGCGCACGGTGGTGTCCGCCGCCAGCATGCGCAGCGCCCACTCGCGCTCCTCGCTGTTCCCCGACCGCGCGATCGCCTCGATCATGTGCGGTGGCAGGATGCACAGGATCGGGTTGTGGTGATGATGGTCATGCATCAGAAGTCCCCCTTTCTTCCGCCGCTACCGGGCGTTCCCGGCCGCGTCGTGATCAAGCTTTGCCGATGGCACCGCGGTGAGGCCGACGGTCCCCTGGCGGACCAGGTACCAGCAGCCGTTCAGCCCGGCAAACGTGGACATCGCGCCGGAGCCGATGTTTCCGTCGACGGTGCCGCCGTACTTGGCCGGACCCGAGTCGAAGCTAAGCTGCAGCGTTCCGTCGCGCAGCCGCCATTGCCCAGTCAGCGGGCCGGTGAATGTGCCGTCCGCATTGAGCGTGACGTTCGTCTGTGCGTAGTTCTGCGTGCAGCCCCAGCTGTAGTGCAGAACCCAGGCACCAGGAAGTGTCATGTTCTACCCCCGGTTGTAAATGACATGCGTTATGAAAAATGCGGTGGCGTACGCGTGCGCCCGAATTGACGTATGCCACCGTCGCGACAGTAGGCGTGTCGCTCGTGAAGCTGACCCCCTTTGCTTCCGTACAAAATGGCCTGTGCTATGCGGGTGCAGCAGGCTCCGAGACGAAACAGGCTACTCCGGGGGATGCGTACGCGTCAAGGCTGGGTGACGGCCGTTAACAACGTGTAATAGGCTGCGCGGACCCGACAATGAGGAGAGCCCATGGTCAAGCTTGTGGTCACCTACGGCGCGCCGGACGACCCCCCGGCGTTTGATCAGCACTACGCGAGCACGCACGTCCCGCTGGTCGAGAAGATCCCGAACCTCCGGCGCTTCGAGGCGGGCAAGGTCCTGGGGACCCCCGATGGCTCGCCGGCCCCCTTCTACTTCATGGCCGAGCTCTGGTTCGACAGCGCCCAGGACCTCGAGACCGCGATGGGCAGCGCCGAGGGACAAGCCGCGGGGGCCGACGTGGCGAACTTCGCCACCGGTGGGGCGACCCTGATGATCGCGGAGGCTTGAGCGGCTCCGAGCGCGGCTATTCGCAGAAGGGGATAGCCGGCACCCCGATGATGACGACCCGGTGGGTCATCGTGTCCACGGCGAATTGCAGTCGGCCGCCCCCGTTCTTGGGGATCCGGACTAGCGTGATCGCGAAGGTGTGCTCGGTCGAGTGGTCGACCTTGGCCTTCGGGTAGGCCGCCTTGATCTGCGGGATGTTGGCGCCGATCCCGACGCCGCGTGCGGTGGCGCCGCCGCGGATGCTGATGTCGACGACCTTCCGCGGCGTGCTCATCGTGAAGTCGACGCCGCCCTTGAGCGGGCGGCGCAGAGTCGCGGAGCGCGCGTTTGGTCCGGCCAGCTCGCAGCCTTTGCCGATGCGCCCGACGAGATGGCGGGCGCGAAGCTGCGCGTACGTCTCCCCGAGCTTGACGCCATCGACGCCGGTCGGCGTGATCTTGGCCGCGGCCGCGGCCACCGCTCGGGGCTGGGCGAGAGCACCGTCGACGACAGGGGCGGCCAGCGCCACACCGCACGCGATCGCCGCGCACGCTCCGGCTGCGCGCCGGTTCGAGATGGCCGCGGGAAGCCTCATCGAGTAGGTAAGTAAGTTACCTACCGCGATACCCAATCGCAAGTGCTGGGACATCACGGTGCACACCGACAACGGGTAGGAACGGCGGGATGCACGGCATCGAATTGATCGTCGCGTTGCTGCTTGGCGCCACGGCGCTGGCCGGACTGGCGCGGGCCATCAACGTGCACTACGCGATCGTGCTCGTGCTGGGCGGCCTGATCGTCGGGCTGCTCTCGGGCAGCTCGGCGCCGCGCGTGGATCCGAACATCGTGCTGTTCGTGTTCCTGCCGCCGCTGATCTACGCCGCGTCGTTCGGCTCGTCGACCCAGGACCTCCGGGCCCACGCTCGCCCGATCGGCCTGCTGGCGGTCGGGCTGGTGCTGGTCACGATGGGCGCCGTGGCCGTGGTCGCCCACGCTGTCTCGCACATCGCGTGGGGGCCGGCGCTGGTCCTCGGTGCGATTCTCGGCGCGACCGATCCGGTCGCGGCGACATCGGTTCTGCGACGGCTGGGGGCGCCAGACCGGATCTCCACGATCCTCGAAGGTGAGTCGCTGGTCAACGACGGCACCGGTCTGACCGTGTACAAGCTGGCGGTCGCCGCGGTGGTGTCCGGCCACTTCTCGGTCGGCGCCGGGATCATCAAGTTCATCGCGGTGTCGGTCGGGGGAGTGCTTATCGGCCTGATCGCCGGGTGGCTGTCGGTGGAGGTCCGCAAGCGCATCGACGATCCGCCGATCGAGATCAGCATCTCGCTGCTCACCGCCTACCTGGCCTACCTCCCGGCCGACCGCCTCGGCGCGTCCGCGGTGCTGGCCGCGGTCGCGGCGGGTCTGTACACGGGAGCGCGGAGCGAGGTGATGCTCTCGCCGACCTCGCGGCTGCGTACGCTCGGGTTCTGGGAGGCCCTGACCTTCGTGCTCGAGGCGGTGCTGTTCCTGCTCATCGGTCTGCAGCTCCCGCACATAACCCGTGGCCTCTCCGTGGGGACGCCGCTCGCCTGGGCGGCAGCCGTCGTCGCCACCCTGATCGGGGTGAGGATGCTGTGGATGTTCACTGTTCCGCTCGTGATCCGCGTCCTGCGGCCGCGGGACGGAGCGCCGGCCGAGACCCACGCCGAGCTCCTGCTGCTCGGGTGGAGCGGGCTGCGCGGCGGCGTCTCGCTCGCCGCGGCGCTCGCGATCCCTCTGACCGCGGCCGGCCATGCCTTTCCGGACCGCTCCGAGGTCATCTTCATCGCCTACGTGGCGATCGCGGCGACGCTGGTCATCCCCGGTCTGACCCTGTCGCCCCTGGTTCGCCGCCTTGGGGTCAGTGAGGAGGAGGCGCTGGCCAAGGAGGAGGCTCGGGCGCACGTGGCGCTTGCGCACTCGGCGCTCCGGCATATCGACGAACTCGCAGAGCGCGAGGACTTGTCCGAATCGATCGCCGACCCGCTGCGGATGACCTTCGAGCAGAGGATCCATCGCCTCGAGCCCGAGATCGACGACGACGCCACCGCCGGAGACGACGCGGCTATCGCCCGGCGGATCCGCGAGCTGCGCCGAGAGTTGATCGCGGTGGAGCGCCAGCGGCTCGGCGAGCTCCGCCGGCGGGGCGAGATCTCGGCCGAGTCCGTGCGGCGAATCGAGCACGAACTCGACCTCGAAGAGTCCCGCCTGTCCGGATAGTCAGCGCCTACGAGCCGACGCGGATGAGCTCGAGCGTGTTCTGCTGCACGCGCTCGAGGGTCATGGTGAAGCTGGGCGAATAGAGCGACAGGTGGTCGAAGTCGCCCTCGCGACGGGCGATGCCGGCGCGCACCTGCTCGGGCGTGCCAGCCACGCCGATGGCGTCGAGCATCTCGTCGCTGACCGCGGCGATCATGGCCTCGTGGTCGCGGTCGGCGAACGCCTTACGGATGCGCTCGGCCTCGCCGGCGAACCCGCTCGCCTCGAGCATCGGCGCGTAGGCCCGAGGCGCCGCGTAGAACGCCAGTTGGGCCGCGAGCTCACGGCGGGCCACCTCCTCGTCGTCGTGAACCGAGCACAGGAGCATTCCCACGACCTCGACATCGCCCGGGTCGCGTCCCGTTCGCTCGGCGCCTTTGGCGATTGCCGGCCGAACCACCTCGTGGACGTAGCGTGAGCTGAACGTGGGATGACAGACGAGCCCGTCGGACACTCGGCCGGCCGTCTCGATCATCCGCCGGTTCACCCCGGCGGTGTAGATCGGGATCTGCTCGCGGACCGGCGGGAGGACATCGGCCGTCGCGGTGAGGTTCATCGAGTAGAACCGGCCCTCGTGGCGGACGGGCCCCTCGTGCAGCTTCCAGATCCGTCGGAGCAGGGGGATCAGCTCCTCGAGACGCACGGCCGGCGATTCGGGATCGCTGATGCCGTGCCAGCCGATCTGCATGCCCTTGGTCCCGGTGCCCAGGCCCAGGACGAGTCGGCCGGAGCTCAGCTCGTCGATGCCGCGCGCCTCGTTCGCCAGGATCAGGGGCGAGCGCCCGACCGCGTAGGCGATCGCGCTGCCGACCCGGCTCCTCTTCGTGTGCTGGGCCATCGCCGCGAGGGCGACGATCGCCGAGCGGTCGTTGAACTCGCTGGTCCAGGTCGCGTCGAGGCCCGCGGCGTCGGCGGCCGCGGCGATCTCGATCGTGTCGGCCATCCGGCCGGCCAGCACGCATACCCCGCGACTCGCCATGCCTGGACGCTACCAGCGTGCAACCCCGGTTTCGTGTCCGGCAGGCTGTCGTGCTAGCGTCGGGGTTCGCTGCACACGGCCGCAACTCCGTCCAGGGTCATGCGGTTAACGGATCACCGGCGACGTTGCCACAGGGGTCCTGCGACGTCGTGGCCGGCGGCAGCGCCACCGCGGAACTCGAGCGCCTTGATCGGCGGGAAAGTGAGCCCTCGAATGTCCAGAAGAATGTCGCGCGTGTTGGTGTCGATCGTTTGCGCGATCGGCTTCGGCGCCGCGGTGCCCGCGGCGTCGGCCGCCGTGGTCATCGGAATCGGCGACGGGAGCCCGGCGATGTTCTCCGACCCGCGCTTCGCCGCGCTGAAGATCACGACGGCGCGCGACGTGATTCCGTGGGACATAGTCACGCGGAAGGCCGATAGAGCGGATCTGGCCTACTTCCGCAGTTGGGTGAGCGCCGCGCAGGCGGCTCACGTGAGCCCGTTGATCTCGTTCGGCGCCGACTACACGAACCCTGCGGCCAACTACGTGCCGACGGTCAGGCAGTACAAGAAAGCGGTCAAGGCGTTCCTCAAGGAGTTCCCGCAGGTCAAGACCTTCACGGCTTGGAACGAGCCCGACTTCTCCTACCGCAAGCTGGCCCGCGAGCCGAAGCTCGCCGCGAACTACTTCAACGCGCTGTACGAGATGTGCCGGCACTGCAAGGTGCTGGCCGGAGACGTCTATCTGCCCGCCACCGGGACCGCGTTCATCAACCACGCCCCAGCGACGCTGAAGCCGTGGTTGAGTGCCTACGTCAAGGGCCTGCACCATCGCCCGGCCGGATGGGCCCTGCACGACTACACCGAGATCAGGGGGCGCAACACCTCGCAGTTGCGCATCCTCATGTCGTTGACCAAGGGCCCGATCTGGCTCGACGAGACCGGCGGCGTGCTCCGGCGCGGGCACTGGATCTACCACAACCAGAGCGCCTCGGCCGCGGCCAGGGACGAGAGCTTCCTCCTCTCGCTGACCAGGCGCTACCACCGGATCGCCCGGATTTACCACTACCAGTGGCAGGCCAACCCGCTGGCCGGCTGGGACTCGGGTCTGATCGATGCCCGCGGCAAGACTCGACCGGCCTACAACGTGCTGCTGCGCTGGATCAAGTCACACCACTAGGGCGCAGCCCTCACCCGCGCGCCGGACCCGAGACGTAGCCGGCGCGCGGCCGCCCGAATCACACCGAAATCCGGGCAAACGGGTCACGTTCCACTCGTGACACGGATTTCAGCCGGACGCCCCACCCTCATGGGTAGGCGGCCTCGAGACGCCTGTACTTCTGGGTCGCAAGGTCGTGCGAATTCCGCAAACAGGCTGCGTTGTATGCCTCACGTCCAACGACCTCAAGGAATGAGTGCTTATGGTCAACAAACGTTCGATTGGTGGCTTGGTGGCTGCTTTTTCGCTGTTTTTGGCGTTTCCGGCGTTGTCGGCGGCGCATACGCTGTCGGTTTCGGCTGGTTCGTCGCAGTGCGTGAATCCGCTTGATGGCTCTTACACGGCGACGGTCACGGTGACCGAGCAGTACTTCAGCGGGACGGTCGAGAACATTCCGGTGGGCCAGAACGTGCGCGAGTTGTCCTCGAGCACGGATCGGGGCAACTCGGGCTTGAATCAGAACTACTTCACGCAGGCGAGCGTGGGTACTCAGAGTGGCCCGGCGGGGTTCGGTCAGCCGACGTCGTTTACCTCGCCTTCGGGGTCGGCGGCGGCGCATCAGACGTTCACGGTCACGGCGACGGTCACTGAGACTTATGTGCTGGGGAACAGCTATATGAGCCATCCGGCGTGGGTGACGATCCATCCGCCGTCGAGCGGGTGTACGCCGCCGCCGGGCTGCCCGGCCGGGCAGACGCTGAAGGGTGGGGTGTGTGTGCCTCCGACGAGCTGCCCGAGCGGGCAGGTCCTCTCGGGCGGTGTGTGCGTGCCGCCGACGGGCTGCCCGAGCGGGCAGGTCCTGGCGAATGGCGTGTGCGTGCCGCCGACGAGTTGCCCGAGCGGCCAGGTCCTGGCGAATGGGCAGTGCGTGCCGCCGAGCGGCTGCCCGAGCGGTGAGGTGCTCTCGGGTGGGCAGTGTGTGCCGCCGAGCGGCTGCCCGGCCGGTGAGGTCCTGTCGGGTGGGCAGTGTGTGCCGCCGAGCGGTTGCCCGGCCGGTGAGGTCCTGTCGGGTGGGCAGTGCGTGCCTCCGAGCGCCTGCCCGGCGGATGAGATCCTGACCGGGTCGGTGTGCGCGGCCAGGACGGTCCTGCCGGCGGCCCCGGCGTTCCCGGCGGTGTGCCGGGCCTCGACCCGGGGTTTCAAGCTTCGGGCCGGTCAGGTCGACACGATTGTGGTGTCGGTCACCCGCCACGGGGCGAAGGTGTCGGGCGCCAGGGTGCGGATCGCGCTGCCGGGCAACAAGCACCTGACCCGGTCCACGGGCAAGAACGGCAAGGCGACGTTCACCGTCGAGCCGGCACGGACCGGGACGATCCTGGTTCGCAGCCCGAGCTGCAAGGAGATGGTCAAGGTGAAGGTCTACGCGGCCAAGGCGGCGACGGTGAAGCGCGCCCCGTCGTTCACTGGCTGACATGAGGGGGCAGATCGCATCAACCCGCCGCGGCCTTCGGGCCGCGGCGGTGTGCGCGGCGTGGTTGAGCGCGCTCGCCGTGCCGGCCGTCGGGCAGGCAGCCCGGGCCGAGCATCACCAGGCCAGGCATCACCACCTCAAGCGTGAGGTGCTCTCGCATCCGGGATACGCCTCGACGTGGGCGTACCTGGAGGCGGCCACCGACGCCTATGCCTCTCCGTCCCGGCACGCCCTGGTGCTCGGGTATCTCCCGACCACCACCCAGGACGCGACCAGCCAGCTCCTGCTCGAGCAGCAGCGCGTGCTCATCCACGGCGGCTGGTGGGTGCAGGTCCGCCTCCCGCTGCGGCCGGCCGGCCAGATCGGCTGGGTCCCGCAGCGGGCCCTGGGCGCCCCGCAGACGGTCCACACCTACCTCGTCGTGTCAACCGAGAAGACCACGCTGACTCTTTATCGCAACGGCAAGGTGATCTTCCAAACGCGCGTGGGGACCGGCAAGCCGAGCACGCCAACCCCCCACGGGCAGTTCTACATCCGCGACCGGCTCGACGCCTTCGCTCCCGGCAGCATCTTCGGACCGGTCGCGTTCGGGACCTCCGCGCTGTCGGACGTCGAGACCGACTGGCCCGGCGGCGGCGTGATCGGCATCCACGGCACCAACGAACCCTCGCTAATCCCCGGCCACCCCTCACACGGCTGCATCCGCCTACCGAACTGGGAAATCGTCAAACTCGCCCGGCTACTCCCGATCGGCACCCCGCTGACCATCAAATAACCAGCCCCCGGCGCCGCGGGGCGCCCGACGTCATGATGAGCGGGTGAAACGTGGATCGCGCCGGCGATGAGCGAAGCCGTGGCGCTCGTCGTGCTGGGCGCGAGCCTGCTCGCGGCGATCGCCCGGTGGCGGTGGGCGCCGGACTGGGCGGTGGCCGCGGCCGGCGCGGT
>DATFDC010000209.1:0-2544 GCA_035252415.1 Solirubrobacteraceae bacterium | reverse complement strand
GCAGCTTCGAGGAAGATCCGCCAGGAGTCCCGCAATAGTCCCCAGCCGCCCTTGATCATCAGGGCAGCGACGATGACGGCCGCGACCGCATCGGCGCGCACCCAGCCGGTGAGCACGATTACCAGCCCCGCGGCGGCGGTGGCGATGAAGGCGAAGAGGTCGTTGAGGATGTGCTGGAACGCACCCTCCACGTTCAACGAGGTCCGGTTGGCCCGACTGATCAGCCAGGTCGCTGCCAGGTTGACCACGATCCCGGCCAGTGCGGTGCCGAGCACGAAGCCGCCCTGCACCTGGGGCGGGTCGATGAACCGGCTCACCGCCTCGTAGAGGAACCAGGCCGCCAGGAGCCACAAGGTGATGCCGTTGGCCTGGGCGGAGAGGATCTCCACCCGTCGTAGGCCGTAGGTCAGGTTGCCCTTCGGCGGGCGCGCCGACAACCGTGCCGCGACCAGAGCCAACGCGATCGCGGCGGCATCGGTGAGCATGTGCCCGGCGTCGGAGATCAGAGCGAGCGAGCCAGACACGACACCGATGACGACCTCGGCGGCCATGAACACCACGATCAGCGCCAGCGCCGACCCCAGGTACCGGGCGTCAGCTCCCGAACCGTCGGGCGCGTCGTTGCCTTGGCTGTGGTGCGCGTGTCCGCCCGTCACGATGTCGCCCTCCTGGTCTCGCTGTCTGGTAGACGCCGGCTGCCAGGAGTTCCCACGCCGGCGTCGAGGTCGGCGTCGAGGTCGGCGTCAACGTCGTTCGCTTCGCAGCACCCGCCGGAACAGGTGGTCGCGGGGTCACCGGATCGGTTGTCCGAGGTGTCCGCAGCGGGGGCGCAGCACCCTTCGCCCCGCCATGCTTCCACGCCCTCGCGGATGGCGACGGCGGCGATGACCAGGGCGGCGGCCGGGTCGGCCCACCACCAGCCGAACAGCGAGTTCACCGCCAGGCCGACGAGCAGCACCGCGGACAGGTACGTGCACAGCAGGGTCTGCTTGGAGTCCGCGACCGCGGAGTGGGAGCCGAGTTCGTTGCCGGTGCGGCGCTGGATCAACGAAGCGACCGGCATGACCAGCAGGCTCAGCGCGGCGATCCCGATGCCGAGCGACGAGTGTTCGGCGGCGTGTCCCGTGATCAGGCTGCTGCCGGCGTCGTAGGTCACGAACGCCGCGAGCCCGAAGAACGAGAACGCGATGACCCGGAGCGCGACCTTCTCGCGGGCCTCGTGGTCGCCGCCTGCGAACTGCCACGCGACGGCGAGCGCCGAGGAGACCTCGATGACCGAGTCGAGGCCGAATCCAAGGAGTGCGGCCGACCCGGCGATCGAGCCGGCGGTCAGGGCGACGACGGCTTCGATGACGTTGTAGGCGATGGTGAAGGCGACCAGGAACCGGACGCGGCTGATCAACAGCGCCTTGTGCTCGGGGCTCGGCGCCGGACCGTGCAGGCCAGCGGGCGCGACCGAAGCCGTCGTGTCGATGGAGTGAACGGGCAGCTCGGTGCTCATCAACAGCACCCTTGCTCATCGGCGTCAGCGCATGCGTCCGGGTCGGTGACGAGGATGACCTGGTGCAGGTCGGCCAGGGCATGCCCGAGACGCGCGTCGGCAAGCTCGTAGCGGGTGCGCCGCCCCTCAGGGACCGCCACGACCAGCCCGCAGCCGCGCAGGCACGCGAGGTGGTTCGACATCGACTGCCGGGTCACCCCCAAGGCGTCCGCCAGGTCGGCCGGGTAGGACGGAGCCTCGCTCAGCGCCATGAGGATCCGGGACGGGGTGGCGTCGGACAGGGCGTGCCCGAACCGGGCGAGCGCGTCGAGTGAAGCGGCGGTGGTGGCACTCATGAAGGCGAGAATACATCAGACGCTGTATTCAGAGTTACGTGAACTCTCGCCGTGGCTTTGTGCGATTCGGCTACAGGTAGCGGCAGACCTGGTCGGGGCTGCAGGTCTCCGGTTCGACCGTGGCTGCCTGGTCGCGGAGCTGAGTGATGGTCTCTCGGAGCGCGACGAGCTGCGCGATCTGCTCGTCGAGGTCTGCCAGTCGAGAGTCGAGCAGGTCCTGCACGTGTCCGCAGGGCGCCTGTCCGTCGTCACGTATGTCGAGGATCTGGCGGACCTGGGCAAGGGTGAGCCCGGCAGCCTGGCCGCGGTGGATGAAGTCGATCCGCACGACCGCTTCGGGCGTGTAGTCCCGGTAGCCCGACGGGGTGCGCTCGGCCTCTGGGAGCAGCCCCTGCTCCTCGTAGAACCGCAGGGTCTTGGCGGTGGTGCCGGCCGCCTCGGCGAGTTCGCCGATCCTCATCTGGGTCTCCGATGTGTCGCAGGTCGCACTTGACCTTCCCCCGTACTGGAAGGTCCATTGTGGCTGCATCAGGAGCTTTTCCCAAGACTCAGGGGAGGAATCGGGATGCAGTCCAGGTACGACCTTGCGATCATCGGATCGGGTGGCGCCGCGTTCGCCGCCGCCATCCGCGCCCGAGACGTGGGCGCCTCGGTCGTGATGATCGAGCGCGGCACTGTCGGCGGCACCTGCGTGAACGTCGGCTGCGT
>DATFDC010000208.1:0-20064 GCA_035252415.1 Solirubrobacteraceae bacterium | reverse complement strand
GCCCTGGATCGAAGTGCCGCACGAGAAGAACGCGTAGATGATCAGGACGAGCAGGATGTCCTGCACCCCCTGTGAGAGCTGGCCGAGGATGAACGGGACACCCCCGCCCGTCACGGTCGCACCGACCGCGTTGTGCGCGGGCATGGCGAGCAGCAGCGCGGCGGTCAGCACCAGCGAGGTGATGCCTCCCCAGATCAGAGCCAGGCGCATCGCGCGCGGGATGCGGCGGCCGGCGTCCTGGGTCTCCTCGGCGATGTCCCCGCAGGACTCGAACCCATAGAAGATGTACACGGGCGCGAGCACCGCGATCAGAGCGGCGCTGACCCAGCTCCCGTGGAAGTTCAGACCCAGCGGGTTCGAGTGGACGTGCGTGACCCCCTGGTTGGTGAACAGGAAGCCGAGGCCGTGATGGAAGCCGTTGATGAGCAGGATCAGCGCGATGCCGAACGTGCCCAGGAACTCCACGTACACACCGATCTTGGCCACCTGCCCCATCACCTTCGCGCCGGTGATGTTCAACGCCGTCTGGATGGCCAGCAGCAGCAGGGTGATCCACAGGATCGTCCCGTGGGCCAGCGGGTTCAGGGTCCACCCGAACCAGTTGTGCGTGAGCTGGCAGAAGTACAGGACGACGCCGGTGTCGACCGAGGCCACCGTGACCAGCAGCGCGATCCCGTAGAACCAGCCCACGAACCAGCCGTACCCCGGGCCGACCGAGAACTTCGAGTACTGATACAGCGCGCCGGCCACCGGATAGTGGCTGCCCAGCTCGCCGAACACCAGCGCCACGAACAGCATCCCGACCACCGGGATGATCGTCAGCCACAGGTACGCCGGTCCACCCGTGCCGACGCCGAGCAGGAACAGCGAATAGATGCCGACCATCGGCGAGAGGTAGGTGAACGCGACCGAGAAGTTGCCGAACAGCCCGAGAACGCGATTCAGCTGCGGCGTGTAACCGAAGTTCGCGAGCCGTCGGTCGTCCTCTGAGACGTCTGGGACGTCTGCGACGACCGGCGCGCGACCAGTGCCAGCGGTGTCCATCCGGAATCTCCTCTCCCCGAAACCCGAGAAACTCGGCGGCGAGATCCTATCCCGCGGCGCGGCGTTCGCCCAGGTAACTCGCGGTGAGCAGCGCGCTATCCGCGCGCAGCCGCTCGGCGCTGTCGCTGGCCACGAGTTCGCCGTGCGAGAGCACGTAGCCCCGGTCGGCGATCTCGAGCGCCAGGTGCACATGCTGCTCGACCAGCAGCACGGCGGTTCCGCGTGTCGAGGCGAACTCCCGCACGACCGGCAGCAGGCGCTCGACGATCACCGGCGCCAGGCCGAGCGAGAGCTCATCGAGCAGCAGCACCCGCGGCTGGCGAACCAGCGCCCGGGCGATGGCCAGCATCTGCTGCTCTCCCCCGGACAGCAGCCCCGCACGCCGGTCGACCAGCTCCCGCAGCGCCGGGAAATGCGCGAACGCCACCTCGGGGTCACGCACCCCGTCGAGCCGCAGGTGCTCGCCGACCGTCAGCCCGAAGAAGATCCCGCGCCCCTGCGGGACGTGCACGATCCCCCGCCGCACCCGAGCCGTGGGCGAGACCCCGGTGAGATCCTCGCCGGACAGCCGCACATGACCGCCCATCGGCTTGACCAGCCCCGAGATCGTCCGCAGCGTGGTCGTCTTGCCGGCTCCGTTGGCGCCGATCAGCGCCACGACCTCGCCGGGGTCGACTGTCAGGCTCAGATCGCGAACCACCGGGGCGCGGTCATAGCCCGCGCTGAGCCGGTGCAGCGCGAGCGCCGGTGGCTCGGCCGCCTCGGGCTCGACTTCGGCCGTGTCGGTCACCTGTCGGTCACCCGTCGGTCACGCGTCGTGGCCTGTCATCGACTTCCACCCCGCCGCCGCCCAGGCATCGCCATGGTCCAGCGGCCATGAGGCCGGCGGGCGGACCGGCTCGGATAGGTCCCCCGTGACCTCCGGCTCCGCAGCCCGCAGGCCCCGCTGCCGGAACTGGCGCGGCGAGCACCCGTAGGCCCGGCGGAACAGCCGGCTGAAGTGTGGAGCGCTCGGCAGGCCCCACCGGGTGGCGATCACCGAGATCGGCTGATCGACGAACGCCGGGTCGATCAGATCGCGCCGGCAGCGGTCGAGCCGCGCCGAGCGGATGAAGTCGCACACGCTGAGCCCAGCTGTCTCGAATACCCGATGCAGATAGCGAGTCGAGATGAAGCAGGCCCGGGCCAGCTCCTCGGGGTTCAGGTCGGGATCGCCGAGCCGCGCGTCGATGTGGGCCTGGGCGTGGATCAAGAGCTCGGCGGTCGAGCGCGGCCGGGGCGGCCGCGAGGCGTCGAGGTCGACGTACAGCCGGCGCACCAGGTCGATCACGTGCTCGGCCAGGCCGGTGTCGTCGCGCGCGATGCTCCCATCGGCCAGCCCGGTCGCGGCCTCGCAGCAGAACCGGGCGGCGAGCCGCGGGAGGCCGGCATCGCCTGGAATCCGCAGCGCGGTCAACCGCGAGACCTTGCCGGCGTGCTTGCCCAGGGCCGTCTTCGGCAGGCGCATGACCAGCAGGTCGAACGGCGCGTCGGCGCGGAAGATCGCCGGCTGCGAGGTGTCGTAGCTGGTTATGTCGCCCGGCCCGATCATCGTGGCCCGATGCTGCTGGGCCCCGTGCAGGCGCCCGCGCAAGGCGATCTGGACGTGCAGGCACTCCGGATCGCCGGCCACGATGTCCTTGGGCGTGCGGTGCATGGTGTTCGGCCCGGCGGCGATCCGGTACACGCCGATCGCCCCCAGCCGGTCGGCCCACATCCGCGCCCAGAACCGATCGGTCCCGTCGGTCCCGATTTGCAGGGGGTGGAACGCGTCCCGGGAGGACTTGGCCCAGAACTCGACTCGATGCGGTGCGGGGACCGCGTTAGTGTCGATCAGCACCGTCATGCGCCGGACCTCTCCGTGACCTGATCCCGTCTCTCATCCCTGGCCGGTAAAAGCACCGCCGGGCGGCACTCTAGCGACGGCTCGGAGGCCTGTCGAGGCTGCAAACGAAGCACTAACGGAGGCCACTTGTCGCAGAGCGCACAGCCGCGCTACGCACTTTGCGCATCCGCGCACTGATCCAAACGCACCGCAATCCGGGGCGCCGGACCGGGCCTAGCATCGCGTGGCCTTCACAAGTCTCAACGGACCCATGATGTGCCGCTCCCGGAAACGATCGCGGCACTGCGGGGGGAGGAGTACACATGGACCGAATCCTTGCGACCCATACCGGGAGTCTGATCCGGCCGCCTGACCTGCTGGCCTTCCTGGCCGCCAAGGAACGGGGCCAGGACGTCGACGAAGCCGACTACCAGAGCGCGCTCAAGCAAGCCGTCGACGACGTGGTCCGCCAGCAGGTCGAGGTGGGCATCGACGTTCCGGACGACGGCGAGATGGGCAAGGCGAGCTGGATCACCTACCTGTACGAGCGGGTCAGCGGCCTCGAGGTGCGCCAGATCGAACTCGAGGGCGGGACCATGTATCCCCCGAGCCGAGACCGCCAGGCGTTCCCCGGCGCCTATGCCGCGATGGACGCGCTCGAGAACGTGAGCGTCAACGAGTCCAACGCGGCCGCCTCGAGTGATCTCCCCGACGAACAGGCCGAGGGACAGGGCGTCGCCTGGGTGTGCGTCGGCCCGCTGAAATACGACCGCGCCGCGGTCGACCGCGACATCGCGAACTTCAAGTCCGCGCTCGAAGGCCACGACGTGGCCGATGCGTTCCTCCCGGTGGTGGCGCCGGCCAGCGCGTACTGGCTCCAGAACGAGCACTACGCGAGCGAGGAGGAGTTCATGTTCGCGCTCGCCGATGCTCTCAAAGAGGAGTACCGGGCGATCGTCGACGCCGGCCTCCTCGTCCAGGTCGACGACGCGGTGATGATGCACGAGGCCGACACGATGATGTCGCGCGGGCAGTCCTGGGACGACTACCGGCGCTGGGCCGACCTGCGCGTCCGCGCGCTCAACCACGCGCTCGAAGGCCTCCCCGAGGACCGCGTCCGCTACCACGTGTGCTGGGGCAGCTGGCACGGCCCGCATGCCTACGACCCGGAGCTCAAGGACGTGGTCGACCTGATCCTGGCCGTGAACGCCGGAACCTATGTCATGGAGCAGGCCAACCCCCGGCACGAGCACGAGTGGCGGGTGTGGGAGGAGGTGCCGCTGCCCGAGGGCAAGAAGCTGATCCCAGGCGTGGTCACCCACCACACGAACGTGATCGAGCACCCCGAGCTGGTCGCGCAGCGGCTGGTCCGCCTGGCCAACGTGGTCGGCCGGGAGAACGTGCAGGCCGGCACCGACTGCGGCTTCGCCCAAGGGGCGTTCATCGAGCGCGTACATTCCGAGATTCAATGGGCCAAGCTCACGGCGCTGGCCGAGGGAGCTCGGCTCGCCTCGCGTGAGCTGTGGGGCGCCAAGGCCGCGGTGTAACCGCAACAACTTTCACCAGAGGAGGAGAGCGTGACTACGCGTAAAGGGTGGTTCGGGGTGGCGGCACTCCTCGCCACCGTGATCATCGCCACCGGATGTGGCAGCAGCAAGAGCAGCAGCACCTCGAGTGCAGCGGCCCCCGCCGCCACTTCGACCGCGAGCTCGAGCACGAGCACCGCGGCAGCACCCAGCACCAGCAGCGGAAGCGGCGGCGCGGGTGCCCAGTCGGTGACCAACTACCTGAGCTACGTCGGTGGCAAGGCCGGCGCGGCCAACTCGTCGCTTCCGCCGGTGACCATCGGCTTCGTCAACCAGCAGGGCGGCCAGCAGCAGATCGGGCCGCTGGCGACCACCGGAGCGCAGATCGCGGTCAAGTACATCAACACCGAGCTCGGCGGCATCGACGGCCATCCGCTCGTCCTGAAGACCTGCTTCATCCGCTCGGCCGAGGAGGAGGGCACCACCTGCGCCCAGGGCTTCCTGGCCAACAAGTCGATCTCCGTGATCGACGAGGGCGCGGTGGCGATCGGCGATCAGTCGTTCCAGTCTACGATCGGCACCTCCAAGCCGGTGATCGTCGGCGTCGCGGTGACCCCGCTCGACGGCGTCAAGCCGAGCAACGTGGTCCTGTTCGGCGACGCCACCCACGTGCTCGGCCCGTTCGGGACCTACGCCAAGAACGTCCTGCACGCCAAGACCGCGGCGCTCGTGTACCCGAACATCGCCGGCATCACCCAGGGCGCGACCGCGATCGCCGACTCGCTCCAGAAGGTTGGCGTCAACGTCAAGAAGGTCGGTTATGACGAGAGCCAGACCGACCTGATCGGTCCGCTGACGAGCGCCGGCGCCCAGAGCGCCGACATGGTGATCCCGTACAGCGACTCGTCGGGCTGCGTGAACCTGGCCAAGGGCCTCAAGCAGCTGGGCATCACCGACACCAAGAAGATCGTGTCGGCGCCGCTGTGCCTGAACGGGCAGGTCGCGGCCGGCCTCGGCGGCGACTTCCCGATCTGGACCTACGCGATCGCCAGCTCCCTGTTCGGCGACCCGACCGACCCGGGGATGCCCGCCTACATGAAGGTGATGGGCAAGTACGGAACTCCCGCCGTGGCCCCCGACCCCTGGACGATCGTCACGTTCGGCCAGGTCCTGACCACGGCCAAGTTCCTCAACGAGGTCGGCTACGGCAAGATCAACCCGCAGACGGTCCTGGCCAAGGCCAAGGCGTTCAAGGGCCCGGTGGCGCTCGGTGCCCCGGCCCTGCAGTGCGGCAAGTACCCGTCCGCGCCGGGCATCTGCAACGACCGGACGCAGTTCTTCCTGTACAAGGGCAAGCATGCGTTCGTCAAGACCGCGGGATGGCTCCAGCCGCCGTCATAACCAGCACCTGAATGCGTCCGTGACCGAGCCCGGGATCTAGACCGTGCAGCAGATCCTGCTGTTCAGCCTTCTCGGGCTCGGTTCGGGCGCGCTGATCGCCGGCATCGCGCTCGGCGTGGTGCTCACGTACCGCGGCTCGGGGATCATCAACCTGGCCACCGGCGGCATGGCGATGCTGGCCGGGTACGCGTTCTGGGCCCTGCGGATCGATCTCCTGCATTGGTCGACCGCGCCCGCACTCATCGCGGCCCTGCTGATCGCGATGATCGTCGGCACGCTGACCGAGCTGGTGGCATTCCGCCCGCTGCGTGCCGCGCCGCCCCTGGCCAAGATGGTCTCCTCGCTCGGCGTGCTGTTGGTCCTCCAGGCCTCGATGCTGCTGGCCTTCGGGACCACGGCCCAGCCCGAGCCGACCGTCCTGCCGCAGAACACGGTCAAGGTCCTCAGCGCGGTTATCCCGGAGGACCGGTTCATCCTGACCGGAATTGTGATCGTGTTCGCTGTGCTTCTCGCGGCGCTCTACCGGTTCACGCGGTTCGGGCTGGCCACCCGCGCAGCCTCGGAGAACGAGGTCGTGGCGATGCTCGGGGGACTGTCGCCCAACCGCCTGGCGATCCTCAACACGCTGCTCGCCTCGCTGATCGCCGGAGCGGTCGGGATCCTCGCCGCCTCGATCACCCAGCTCGACACCGAGACGCTGCCCCTCCAGATCGTCCCCGCGCTCGCCGCCGCGCTGCTCGCCCGGTTCACCTCGTTCGGGATCGCCTGCGCCGCCGGCATCGCGCTGGGCATCGTCGGTTCGCTGATCCAGTATGTGACCAGCCTGTCGTGGTTCCCGACCACCGGCGGCGTCGCCCTGCCCGGCGTGTACGAACTGGTCGTGTTCGCCCTGATCGTGCTGTTCATGTACCTGCGCGGCGCGAACCTCCCCACCCGCGGCGAGCTCGTCGAACAGCGCCTGCCGCTGGCGCCGCGGCCGCGGAACCTCGCAGTGACCGCGCCGGTGATCGCGCTGGTGTTGGCGGTTGCCCTCGTGGTCCTGCCGTTCGACTTCCGCGAGGCGCTCGTGAACACGATGATCGGCACGCTGATCGCGCTGTCGCTGGTCGTGATCACCGGGTTCGTGGGCCAGATCTCGGTCGTGCAGCTCACGCTGGCCGGCGTGTCGGGCTTCACGATCTCGCACCTCGCGGTCAACGCGGGCATCGCGTTCCCGATCGCGCCGCTGCTCGGCGCCGGCGTCGCGCTCGTGCTCGGCCTGATCACCGCGGCCTCCGCGCTGCGCGTGCGAGGCGTGGCGCTGGCCGTGGTGACGCTCGCCGCGGTCGTCGCGATCACGAACTTCGGGTTCGTCAACACGACCTGGGGCGGCGGGCAGACCGGCTCGCCGGTCCCCGAGCCGCGCCTGCTCGGGCTCGACCTCGGGCCCCGGGCGGCATTCCGCGGACTCGACGGCAATCTCCCGAGCCCGATCTACGGCTGGCTCGTGCTGGCCGTGACCATCGGGCTGTGCGTGCTCGTCGGGGTATTGCGCCGCGGGACGCTCGGCCAGCGCATGCTCGCGGTCCGCTCCAACGAGCGCGCCGCCGCCGCGGCAGCGATCGACCCGCGCCGGGTCAAGCTGATCGCGTTCGGGATCAGCTCGATCATCGCCGGACTGGCCGGCGCACTATACGCCTACAACTTCGGCTCGGTCAGCGCCGACCGGTTCGACCCGTTCACCGCGCTCAGCCTGATCGCGTTCGCCTACGCCGGCGGAATCACGCTGATCTCGGGCGCGGCGTTCGCCGGGCTCATCTCGACCCAGGCCCTGTTCCCCTACGCGCTCGACAAATGGTTCGGGATCAACGGCAACTGGTTCCTGCTGTTCGGCGGCGCGATCCTGATCATCACGCTGATCCAGAACCCCGAGGGCGTGGCCGGCGCGTTCTACAAGCGCCTGCACAAACGAGTACCGGTGCGCGCGCCGGATTCGTCTTCTAGGGGTCTCCCTTCGGTCGACATCCCTGGGGCCGTTGCGCCCGGCGTCCATGCCGGGCGGGAGGCCACCGTCCCGGCCGGCACCCCGGTGCTCGCGGTGCGCGGGCTGTCGGTCGCCTTCGGCGGCGTGCACGCGCTTTCGCAGGTCGACCTGGAGGTGCGCGAGGGCGAGCTGGTCGGCCTGATCGGGCCCAACGGCGCCGGCAAGACCACGCTGATCGATGCGGTGACCGGGTTCGTCCATTTCACGGGGGAGGTCAAGCTCGACGGCCAGGACCTCGGGCGGATGTCGGCGTACGAACGCGCGCGGCTCGGGTTGGCGCGAACGTGGCAGAACACCGACTTGTTCGACGACCTCGAGGTTGGGGAGAACGTGGTTGTGGCAGGCGGTGCCCCTTCCGTCCTCGATCTGGTCAACCTCGGCTGGGCGGCCGAGGCCATGCCCGATCAGCTTCCCGAGGGCACGCGCAAGCTGGTCGGCGTGGCTCGCGCGCTGGCCGGGGAGCCGCGCCTGCTCTGCCTCGACGAGCCGGCGGCCGGCCTTGACGCTCGCGAGAGCGAAGAGCTCGGCCGCGACCTGCGTGAGCTCGCCAACCGCGGCCAGTCCACGCTGTTGATCGACCACGACATGGGGCTCGTGCTGAGCATCTGCGACCGCGTGGTCGTACTCGAGTTCGGCCGGGTCATCGCCGACGGCCCTCCCGAGGCCGTGCGCCAGAACGAACGGGTTATCGCCGCCTACCTCGGAGGTGGCGCTCAAGTGAAGGAGGCCACACCATGACTCATCGCAACCTGGAAGAACTTCTCCGGAGCGTCCCCTCGGTCGTCGACATGCTGCGCAACGCGCAGGTCGGCCCGAACGTGTATCCCGGCGTCCCGGCCGAGTACACGAACTGGCGCGACGAGCAGTGGGGATGGCAAAACACGTGCGTGCTCTACAACCAGTCCTTCCACATGGCCGAGTTGGCCGTGCAGGGCCCGGATGCGATGGCGCTGCTCTCGCGCCTCGGCGTGAACACGTTCGGCAACTTCGCCGTGGACAAGGCCAAGCAGTTCGTGCCGTGCACGCCGGCCGGCCACGTGATCGGCGACGTGATCCTGTTCCACCTCGCCGATGACGATTTCAACATGGTCGGCCGCGCCCCGGTGCTCAACTGGGTCACCTACCACGCGCAGACGGGCGGCTACGACGTCGAGGTCACGCTCGACCAGCGATCGGCAATGCGCTCCGACGGGCGCCGCAAGCACTACCGCTTTCAGGTTCAGGGGCCCAACGCGATGGACGTCATCGCACGCGCGCTCGGTTCAGAGCCGCCGGACCTCAAGTTCTTCAACCTGACCAGCGCCCAGATCGGCGGCGTCAACGTCCGCGCGCTTCGCCACGGCATGGCCGGCCAGCCAGGATGGGAGCTGTTCGGTCCGTGGGAGGACTACGACGCGGTGCACTCCGCGCTCGTGGCCGCCGGCCAGGAGTCCGGAATGCGGCTGGTCGGCGGACGGGCGTACTCGTCCAATGCGCTCGAGTCGGGGTGGATTCCCTCGCCGCTGCCCGCGGTGTACACCGGCGATGAGTTGCGCGCGTACCGCGAATGGCTGCCCGCCACCGGGTACGAGGGCTCGGCCTCGATCGGTGGAAGCCTCGTGTCCGACGACATCGAGGACTACTACTTCACGCCCTGGGATCTGGGCTACGGCCACCTGATCAAGTTCGATCACGACTTCATCGGCCGTGAGGCGCTCGAACGGATGGCTGGCGACGAGCATCGCTGCAAAGTGACGCTCGCGCTCGACGACGGCGATGTCGCCGACACGATCGCCACGGCGTTCAACAAGACCGACCGCGCGAAGTTCATCGATTGGCCGTCGGCGGTGTACTCGATGCATCCGTTCGACCGCGTGACCGCAAACGGCGACACGGTCGGGGTGTCGACGTGGTTCGGCTACAGCTCCAACGAGGCCAAGATGCTCACGCTCGCCGTGGTCGACGCCGCGCACGCTGCGCCGGGCACGGAAGTGACGCTCGTCTGGGGCGAGGAGGACGGCGGTACGTCCAAGCCAACCGTCGAGCCCCACGTACAGCGCGAGATCAGGGCGGTGGTCAGCCCGGTGCCGTATGTCGAGGTCGTGCGGAAGGCCTACGCGCCGGATAGCTGGCGCTCTGCCGCGGTGTGAGCTCCTGGCCCGAGGTCCCGCGAATCCCAGCCTCGGCCGGGGCGATGATCTGGGATCCGGGCGGGCGCCTGCTCATCCTCAAGCCAACGTACAAGAAGGGCTGGACGATTCCCGGCGGGCAGGTCGACGCCGACGGCGAGTCGCCCTGGGACGCCTGCCGGCGTGAGACCCGCGAGGAGTGCGGGCTCGTCGTCGAGCACAGTCGGCTAGCCTGCGTGGACTACCTGCCGCCCAAGCCGAGCCGCCCGGGCGGGGTGCGCTTCCTGTTCGACTGCGGCGCGTTCCCGGAAACCGCATTCGACGGCGTCGTCCTGCAGGAAGCGGAGATCGCAGACTGGCGACTCGTCAAACTAACCGAGGCGCTCGAGCTCCTGAACGGTCCACTGCGCCGCCGGATCGCGCAAACCGCGGACCGCGTGTACTGCGTCTATCTCGAGGACGGCCGCCCGGTGCCCGGCGTCACGACGGCGGCCCGGGCAGGCCCAGGAGCTGGATGACCGACACGATTAGCAGTACGCCGGCCACCGCGCCGAGTCCGTAGCGGGCCGCCCGCAACGGGAAGCGGCTGCCGATCCCGACCAGGAACAGCACCGCAGCGAGCAGCACGGTGAGGCGAACGTATTTATCCGCCGTCGCCGCCGCGTCCTGGCCCTCGCTGAAACGAGCGTCGGCCTGCCGGTTCAGAGCCTTGGCCTGAGCCTCCTGCGGGATGACGTATTGGGGCATGTACGACGGGTCCGGCGGTGCATGGGGGTTCTTCAGCGGATGGGTCGCGAGCCACGCGTTGACCGCGGGACGGTATCCGGGCCGCATGCGCCTCAGCGAGAGCCTGAACAAAGCGGCGTTTCCAGATAGGTAAGCCCCCTCGGCCGCATTGAACGACACCGAGTCCAGCGTGCGAATCTGGGTCGCCTGAACCGTGGCCAGGTTCGCCGCGTTCCGGACGGACGCCGCCTTCGCCACCGACAGCGACGAGTCGGTGCTCCACTTCGCCGCGGAGTACCCCGACCACGCGGCAATCAGCGCGACGATCGAGAGCATGATCGCCTCGGCGATCGAGACCCACCGATCACGCTTCACGTGCTCGGCCGCCGCGTGCTCGGCGGCCGCACGCTCGACCTCGGCGTGTGCGACGTGCTCGCGGTGTTCCGCGATCTCCTTCCCGATCTCAGCCGCCGTCAGGCCCTCGGCCACCCGGCACTACCAGCGGTTTGCCTCGAACTTTTGCGCCAGACCCAACATCGCCGTACGCCGGTCGGGTCCGGCCGCGCCGAGCATCACCGAGCGCCCGGAGGATAAACCGTCGGTCTGGTAGGACTCGGCAATCCATCCGTCGGAGCGGTGCTCGATGAGCAGATGCTCGCGTCGCGCAATTGCCTTCTCGCGCAAGAGTTGGGCCAACGCCTCGTCGTCGAGCGCGTCGAGGCGATCCTGGTCTACGGCCATGGGAGTTCCCCTTTCGTTGTGGCACGTGCCTAGCCTCCGCCGAGTCTGGCTGCCGTGCAAGGGAGTGGACACGTGTTGGGCTGACAGGCCCGCATCCGGAGGTCTTCGCTTCACCCTGATCGGGTGATGCCAGCGCCGCGGCGCGCTCCGAGCATCACCGTCGCCGATCTACGCAAAAAGGGGATCGCTATGAGCACAGCGGCGCAGCCGCGGCCGGTCGTGGAGGTCCATGCACCCGAACAGGTCGCAGACGTGTTCGTGATATTTGGGATCACGGGCGACCTCGCAAAGGTGATGACGTTCAACTCGCTCTATCGCCTGGAGGAACGGGGACTGCTCGACTGTCCGATCGTGGGCGTCGCGGTCAGCGACTGGTCCGTCGACGATCTCCGTGCGCACGCGCGGGAAGCCATCTTGAACTGCTCCGGCGGGATCGACGTGGCGGTGTTCGATCGCCTGGCCGCGCGGATGTCGTACGTGAGCGGTGACTTCGGCGAGCCCGGGACCTACGACCGAGTCGCGCGCGCGATCGGTCACGCGGAGTGCCCGGTGTTCTACCTGGAGATCCCGCCGTTTTTGTTCGGGCGGGTGATCAAGGGCCTCACCGAGGCCGGGCTGACCAAGACCGGGCGCGTGGTGGTGGAGAAGCCGTTCGGGCACGACCTCGCCTCGGCGCGGGAACTGGCCGCGGAGATTCACCAGTACATCCGCGAGGACCAGCTCTATCGGATCGATCACTTCCTCGGGAAGATGGGCATCGGCGAGATCCTCTATTTGCGGTTCGCCAACGCGATGTTCGAGCCGATCTGGAACCGCAACTACGTCTCGAGCGTCCAGATCACGATGGCCGAGGGCTTTGGCGTCGAGGATCGCGGCCACTTCTACGACCCGGTCGGGGCGCTCAGGGACGTGGTCGTGAACCACATGATGCAGGTGGTCGCCGCGTCGGCAATGGAGGTCCCGTCCAGTGGTGACGCCGACGTGCTCAAGGACGCGCTCGTCTCGGTGTACCGGGCCATGACCACAGCCGATCCGAACCATTACGTACGTGGGCAGTACGACGGCTACCGGTCGATCGACGGCGTTGCCCCGGACTCGAGCACGGAGACGTTCGCCGCGCTCCGGCTCGAGATCGACAACTGGCGCTGGTCCGGCGTGCCGTTCTTCCTGCGTACCGGGAAGTGCCTGCCGATCACCCAGACCGAGCTTCGGGTCGTGTTCCGTCGACCGCCGCGCCTCGGCTTCACCGGCTGGTCGCGCGCGCCCGAGCCCAGCCAGCTCATCGTCAAGCTGGATCCCTCGACCGGCATCCGCTTGCTCATCGACGCGCAGCGCCATCAGGCAGTCGAGCCCGAGCAGATCAACCTCGACATGGAGTTCGCCCAGGAGGGCGGCGAGGGTCCCACGCCCTATGAAGTGCTGCTGCACGCAGCGCTGATCGGCGACAGCAAGCGCTTCACCCGCCAGGACGGCGTCGAGCAGTGCTGGCGCGTGATGGCGCCGCTGTTAGAGGACCCCCCACCGATCCACTACTACGCCAAGGGAACCTGGGGGCCCGAGGCAGCCAATGAGGTCCTCGAGGGCTTCGGCCGGTGGCATGAGCCGTGGGTGGAGCCGAGCGCATGAGCGACTACGACGTGATCGTGATCGGCAGCGGGGCCGGCGGCGGCACCCTGGTCCGCCACCTGGCACCGTCCGGCAAGCGGATCCTGTTGCTCGAGCGCGGCGACTGGCTGCCCCGCGAGCCCCAGAACTGGCGGGCGCAAGATGTGTTCGTCGACGGGCGCTACATCTCGCCGGATACCTGGCATTACGCCGACCTCACCCCGTTCCAGCCGCAGGTGCACTACTTCGTGGGCGGCGCGACCAAGCTCTACGGGGCCGCGCTGTACCGCCTCCGCGAGGAGGACTTCGGCGTTCTGCACCACAAGGACGGGCTGTCGCCGTCCTGGCCGATCTCCTACGCCGAGCTGGAGCCGTACTACACGCGCGCGGAGCGGCTCTACCAGGTCCACGGAGCCCGCGGCGAGGACCCGACCGAGCCGCCGACCAGCGCACCGTATCCATATCCGGCCGTCTCGCACGAACCCCGCATCCAGCGGCTATCCGACGACCTCGCCAAGGCGGGTCTGCACCCGTTCCACGCGCCCTGCGGAGTCCTGCTCAACGAGAGCAACATGCCCTACAGCCGCTGCGTGCGCTGCGACAACTGCGACGGGTTCCCGTGTGTCGTACACGCCAAATCGGACGCCGAGGTGATCGCAGTACGCCCGGCGCTCGAGCACCGCAACGTCACACTGCTCACGGGTGCCGAGGCGGTCCGCCTTGAGTGCAGCGCCGGCGGCAGCGCCGTGACCGGCGTCGTGGTCAACCGGGGCGGCGACACCGAGACATTCACGGGCGACCTGATCGTCGTCTCCTGCGGGGCCGCCAACAGCGCGAAGCTGCTGCTGGCCTCCGCCTGTGACAGTCACCCACGTGGGCTCGCGAATCGATCCGAGCAGGTCGGACGCAATTACATGTTCCACAACAGCCAGGCGGTACTGGCGCTCTCCAAGGAAGAGAACCCCACGGTCTTCCAGAAGACGCTCGGGGTCAACGACTTCTACTTCTCAGGCGGCGAGGAGTACGAGTTCCCGCTCGGGAACATCCAGATGGTCGGCAAGTCGCAGGCGCCGATGTTCCGCGGCGAGAAGCCCGGCGAGACGCGGTTTGCTCCGAACTGGTCGCTCGAGGAAGTCGCCCGGCACGCGGTGGATTTCTGGCTCTCGACCGAGGACCTGCCGCGGCCCGGCAACCGGGTCACGCTCGCGCGCGACGGCAACGTCGTCATCGACTACACGCCGACCAACAACGAGGCCAAGGAGCGCCTGTTCCAGAAGCTCAAAGACATGCTGAACGAGCTCGGCATGCATCAGGGCCATCTCCTCCCCCACCACGCGTACCTCAAGAACGAGATCCCGGTGGCCGGCTGCGCCCATCAGGCGGGCACGCTCCGGTTCGGCCATGACCCCGACAGCTCGGTCCTGAACACCGACTGCCGCGCCCACGAGCTCGACAACCTCTACGTCGTCGACACCAGCTTCTTCCCGAGCATCGGCGCCGTCAACCCGGCGCTCACCGCGATGGCCAACGCGCTGCGCGTCGGCGATCACCTGCTCGAGCGCCTCAGCGTGCACCTCACCGAACCGGAGCGTGTCCATGCCGTATGAACGAGGCCGGCACCGCGTCGTGATCGTCGGCGGCGGATTCGGCGGCTATGAGGCCGCGCATCGCTTGCGGAAGGCCGATGTGGACGTCACCGTCGTGGACCGCAAGAACCATCATCTGTTCCAGCCGCTCATCTACCAGGTGGCAGCGGGCGCGCTGTCCGCCGGCGACGTGGCCGCGCCCGTCCGCGGGATGCTCAAGCGCCAGCCGAACGCCAACGTGCTAATGGCCGAGGTAACCGACGTCGACGTGACACGGCGCCAGGTCGTGCTCGACCGGGGCCAACGGCTCGACTACGACAACCTGATCGTGGCATGCGGCGGTGCGACGTCCTACTTCGGTCACGACGAGTGGCAAGCGGTCACCTGCGGTCTCAAGACGCTCGAAGATGCGCTTGAGCTGCGCAACCGCATCTTCGGCGCGTTCGAGGAGGCGGAACGGGCGTCGGATCCGTCGGCCGCCGACGAGTGGCTGACCTTCGTCGTGGTCGGGGGCGGCCCCACCGGCGTCGAGATCTCGGGACAGCTGGCCATCCTGTCCCGTCATGCGCTCAAGCGCGACTTCCGGCGGATCGATCCGCGCACCGCACGAGTCATCCTGCTCGATGCCGGCGAGCGCGTCGTCGCCGCCTTCACCGAACCCACCTCGGCCCGCGCAGCCAAGGAGCTGAGCGATCTGGGGGTCACCGTGCGCGAGCACGCGTTGGTCACCGATATCGATCCAACCGGCGTGACGGCCAAGATCGGCGATCAGACCGAGCGCATCGCGACCCGTACGGTCGTGTGGGCGGCCGGCGTGCGCACCGCCGAGATCGCGGGGATCCTCGCACGCGCGGCGGGTGCCGACACAGATCGCGCGGGCCGCATCGAGGTCAACCCCGACCTGACGCTGCCCGGACATCCCGAGATCTCGGTCATCGGCGACGCAGCCAAGCTCGACGGACCGGACCGCAGGCCGTTGCCCGGGCTGGCCACCGTGGCCATCCAGGAGGCGCGCCACGTCGCCCGCGCGATTCGCCGCGGTAATCCAGGCCCATCAACCCCGTTCAAGTACTTCGACAAGGGCGCACTCGCCGTCGTCGGTCGGGGCCGCGCGGTCTGCGAGGTTCGTGGCCGCCGGATTTACGGGTTGCCGGCGTTCCTCATGTACTGCGCCGTCCACCTGTTCTACCTGGGCGGCGTTGGTGGCCGACGGCTGACCGTGCTGATCACGACCGTCGGGTCGCTGTTCGGAGCCCGGGAGAACCGCGTGATGCCGGGTGAACTCGAGACCGTGGATCGAGACGTCCTGTCCACCACCCTGACCGGTCCCTGACCGCGGCTGGGAGCACGCGATGGCCAACGATCTGGCCCGCTGGCAGTTCGCCACCACGACGATCTATCACTTCTTCTTCGTGCCGGTGACCATTGGCCTGGCCTTCCTGGTGGCAATCCTCCAGACCGCCTGGTACCGCACCGAGGACCCTGAGTACAAGCGGATGACCCGCTTCTTCGGGACGCTCCTTTTGATCAACGTCGCGATAGGCGTGGTCACCGGGTTGGTCCAGGAGTTCCAGTTCGGGATGAACTGGTCGACGTACTCGCGCTATGTCGGCGGCGTGTTCGGCGCGCCGCTGGCCATGGAGGGCTTGGCCGCGTTCTTCCTCGAGTCGACCTTTCTCGGACTGTGGCTGTTCGGCTGGGATCGGCTGCCAAAGCGGGTGCACCTGGCGTGTATCTGGGCGGTGTCGATCGGCTCGATGCTCTCGGCCATGTTCATCCTGATTGCCAACTCGTGGATGCAGCATCCGGTCGGCTACAAGCTCGTGAACGGCAAGGCGCAGCTCGACAACGTGTGGGCGCTGTTCGTGAACCCCACCTTTGTGTGGGGATACGCGCACGTGCTCCTCGCTTCGCTGGTGACCGGCTGTCTGGTCATGCTGGCGGTGTCCGCGTGGTACCTGCGCAAGCGCGAGCACGTCGAGTCGTTTGAGCGCACGGCAAAGGTGGCGCTGGTCGTGCTGATCCCGACCATCGTGATCCAGCTTTCGGTGGGGAACCAACTCGGGGAGATCGAGACCCGCTATCAGCCGGCGAAGATCGCCGCGGCCGAAGCACAGTGGAACAGCTGCCAGCCTTGCTCGTTTTCCGCGGCCCAGCTCGGGGGCTACAACCAGACCAACCAGACAACGAACAAGATCATCTTGATTCCACATCTGCTGTCGGTGCTCGCCACCGGGACCTGGAGCGGCCCGGTGACCGGGCTCAACCAACTGCAGGCGCAGGACCAGAAGAAGTACGGCCCTGGGAACTACATACCCAACGTCGCCATCCAGTACTGGTCGATGCGCACGATGGCCGGGCTGGGTGCGCTGGTCATGCTGTTCGCGCTCTGGGGTGGGTGGCTGCTCTACAAGGGCCGGCTGCACAGCTCGCGCGTGTTCCTGTGGCTATCGGTGTGGGCCGTGCTCACGCCGTTCTTGATGAACACGGCGGGCTGGCTCCTCACCGAGAGCGGCCGTCAGCCCTGGATCGTCCAGGGCCTCCAGAAGACCGTAAACGCGAACTCACCCTCGGTCAGCGCCACCGAGATCTGGATCAGCCTGAGCGTGTTCGTCCTCGCCTACATCGTCCTCGCCGCGGCCGACCTCGGCCTGATGCTGCGCTACTCGCGCCGCGGCCTGGCCCACGCCGACGCCGAGGCCGCCGCGGCACCCGCCGGCTCCGTCCCTGCCCTCACTTATTAGCCATGCAGCTCCACACGATCTGGTTCATCATCATCGCGGTCTTCTGGGTCGGCTTCTTCGTGCTCGAGGGGTTCGACTTCGGCGTAGGCGTGTTGCACCGGGTGATCGGTCGCGACGAGACCGAGCGCCGGGTGGCGATCAACACGATCGGCCCCTGGTGGGACGGCAACGAGGTCTGGCTGATCGTCGCCGGCGCCGCGATGTTCGCGGCCTTCCCCCTGTGGTACGCGACGATGTTCTCGGCGCTCTACCTCGCGCTCGTGCTGGTGCTCGTGGCGCTTTTCGCCCGCGGCGTTTCGTTCGAGTACCGCGGCAAACGCGAGACTGCCCGCTGGCGCGCAGGATGGTCGTGGGCGCTCGCGATCGGCAGCGCGCTGATCCCACTCCTGGTCGGCATCGGCTTCGGCGACCTCCTGCACGGCCTCCCGATCAACCGGCAGCACGACTACACGGGGAACTTCTTCGACCTGCTCACCGGCTACGGGCTGATGACCGGCGTCACGCTGCTGACCCTGTCCCTGCTCCACGGCGCCACCTTTCTCGCCCTCCGGACAACCGGCGAGATTCGCGATCGCGCCCGCGCCGCGGGCCGGCGGATCGGGATGGTGGCGATCGTCGTCAACCTCGCGTGGGTCATCTGGACGCTCGTAGTCATCGGCGGCGGTACCGTCCCGCAGCCAACCCAGATCTTCGGGCTGATCGCAGTGGTCTTCGCGGGGCAACTGGTCCGCACCAACTACGACGGGTGGGCGTTCGCAGCCTCGGGCTTCGCGATCGCCGCCGCGATCGGCCAGATCCTCATCGCGCTTTACCCGAACGTGATGGTCTCGAGTACGCGTGCCGCGTACAACCTAACCGTCAACAATGCTGCTGCCGGCCACTATCCACTGATCGTGATGACGGTGGTCGCCGTCCTGCTCATGCCGCTCGTGCTGCTCTACCAGGGCTGGTCGTTTCACGTGTTCCGACGGCGGCTGAGCGCGCCACCGCGCTCATCCGGTTAGCGGTCATCGCGATGCGTGCACTCGATCCGCGCCTCGTTCGACGCACCCGATCCGTGCGGCCGCTCCTCAGGGCCGATCTCGCGCTCGGGATCGCCGCTGCGGCAGCAGTCGTGCTCCAGGCGGCCACGCTCGCGACCATCGTGTCGCGCGCCTTCGCCGGCGTCGCGCCTCGCCGACTGTGGACCGAGCTGGCGGTGCTTGTGATCGCATTCGCGGTGCGCGGCGCGTGCGCGTGGGGCACGGAGATCGCCGGGCGCCGCGCCGCCTGCAGTGTTCTGTCCGAGCTCCGCGGGGCCCTGCTCGCCAAGCGATTGCGCTCGCAGCCGCTGGCCATCGACGGCGCGAGCGGCGCCGAGATCGCCGCCGTCGGCGTACAGGGCATCGAGGCGCTCGAGGCGTACTTCGCCCGCTACCTGCCCCAGGTCGTGCTCGCCTCGGTGGTTCCGTTCATCGTGATCGCCTGGGTCACCGTGGTCGATTGGGAATCGGCGCTGATCATGGCCCTCACGCTCCCGCTCGTGCCCTTGTTCATGTGGCTGATCGGCCGCTACACCGAACAGCGCACGCGCGAGCGCTTCCAGGCGCTGCGGCGCCTGTCGATCCATTTTCTCGACGTGGTGCGCGGCTTGCCCACGCTGCGCGCATTCGGGCGCGCACACGACGAGCCGGCCGTCCTAGCCGAGGTCAGCGAGCGCTACCGGACGACCACGATGGAGACGCTTCGAGTCAGCTTCCTGTCCGGCTCGGTGCTCGAGCTTGCCGCGACGCTCGGCGTGGCGCTGGTCGCGGTGACGGCCGGAGTGCGCCTGGTCGGCGGCGGTCTCGGCCTCCAGGCGGGGATGACGGTGATCGTGCTCGCGCCAGAGCTCTATCTGCCGTTCCGGCGGCTCGGCGCCGAATACCACGCGAGCGCCGACGGGCTGGCGATCGCCGAGCGGATATTCACGCTGCTTGACGCTCCTGGCGCCGCCGCGCGGGGCGGCGCACACAGGCCGCCGAATCCGGCCGTGGTGCCGATCCGGCTCGAGCGGGTGTCGTTCTCCTATCCGGCCCGCCCCGTATCCGTGCTCGACCGGCTCGACCTCGAGATCTGGCCTGGCGAAACCGTGGCGCTGGTGGGCGAGAGCGGCGCAGGCAAGAGCACGGTGGCGGCGCTGCTGCTCGGTCTGCTCGAGCCGACCGCCGGGCGGATATTGCTCGGCGGCGTGGACCTCGCGGGGTGTGATCTGCCGGCATGGCGGCGCCGCGTCGCATGGGTGCCACAGCACCCGAGCCTGTTCCGCGGCACCGTGGCCGACAATATCCGGCTCGGTGACGCCGATGCTTCGGACGCGCAGGTGCTGGAAGCGGCCGCGCTCGCCGGCGCGCACGCGTTCATCGCCGCGCTGCCGGACGGCTACGCGACGCGGGTCGGTGGAGGCGAGCGGTTCCTCTCGCCGGGCGAACGCCGGCGCATCGGGCTGGCGCGCGCGTTTTTGCGTCACGCGTCGTTCGTGATCCTCGACGAGCCGACCGCCGATCTGGATTCGGACAGCGTGGCCACGGTGTCGAGCGCGGTGGAGCATCTGCGCGAACGGCGATCGCTGCTGCTGATCGCCCATCGCCCCGAGCTCGTCCGGCACGCCGACCGCGTGGTGCAGCTCGTTCACGGCGCGACCGTCGCGGTCGCGGACCGGAGCGCGGCATGATCGG
>DATFDC010000207.1:0-8850 GCA_035252415.1 Solirubrobacteraceae bacterium | reverse complement strand
CGCGATCGGCGGTGCCGCGGGGCTGTTCGCCGCGGCCGGGTCGGCCATGCTCGGCGTGTCCCGGGTCGGGTATTCGCTGGCCACCAACCGCCAGATCCCGAGCGCGATCGGGCGCCTGCACGGAAAGTGGGGCACCCCGTTCGTGGTCATCGGCGCCGCCACGGTCGCCGCCGCCGCGCTGGTGCTCCCCACCAACCTCGATTTCCTGGTCGGCATCTACGCGTTCGGGGCGATGCTCGCGTTCACGATCGCGCACGCCTCGGTGGTCGCACTGCGCTTCCGCGAGCGAGACCGCGACCGCCCCTACACCGTGCCGCTCTCGATCTCGGTGGGCGGTGCGCGCGTGCCGATCCCGGCCGTGGTCGGCGCGGTGGCGTCCGCGCTCGGCTGGCTGGCGCTGATCGTGTTCCACACCGGCGCCCGGTACCTGGGGCTGGCGTGGCTGCTCGGCGGGCTGGTCCTGTATGTCGTGTACCGCAAGACCCAGCAGAAGCCGCTGCTGCGGCGCGTGACGATTCCCGAGCGCGCGCTGCGCTACGAGGCGCTCGAGCCCGAGTTCGGGTCGATCCTCGTCCCGATCCTGGGCACCGCGCTCGACGACGACATCGTCCAGACGGCCGGGCGCCTGGCCGGGGAGACCCGGGATGATCTGGAATCTGAGGGGGCGGTGATCGAGGCGATCTGGGTGTTCGAGATCCCGCTGGCGCTGCCCATGGACGCGCCGCTGCCCGACGCGCAGGTCAAGCGGGCGCGCGAGGCGCTGGCCCGCGCCAAGCTGGTGGGGGAGGAGTACGAGGGCGTCGAGGTGGCGACCGCGATCGTCCGAGCCCGCCGGGCGGGCGAGGCGATCGTGCGTGAGGCCCGCCGGCGCGGGGTGGAGGCGATCGTGCTGGCCGCCGAGGAGTCCTCGCGGGTGCGCGGCGGGTCGCTGTTCGGCGGCGTGGGCGGTCCGCTCGAGAACTACGTGGGCGACGTGTCCCGCTACGTGATCGCCAAGGCGCCGTGCCGGGTCATCCTGACCGCCCCGCCGGCCGACTGGCGGGCCCGGCCCGAGTCGCGCGCCCTTCCGGCGCTCCCGGCCGATACGGAACCAGGGCTCGCCCCCGCCCCGTCCGCGGACGAGCTCGACGCCGAGGCCGAAGAGACGCTCGCCCAGCTCGAGGACCGGCCAAGGCCCAATGGCTGAGCGACGACTGGAAGGCCTCCAGCGGGTGCTCGGGGTGTACACCCTCGCCTCGAGCGCGTACGGCAACGTCGGGTCCTCGATCTACTACGCGCTCGGACTGGTCGCGTCGCTGGCCCTCGGGCTGACCCCGATCGTCTTCATCATCTCGGGCTTCATCTTCTTCCTGACCGCGTCGACGTACGCCGAGGCGACCGCGATGTTCCCCGAGGCGGGCGGGTCGTCGTCATTTGCCCGCCACGCGTTCAACGAGTTCTGGTCGTTCTTCGCCGCCTGGGGCCAGATGCTCAACTACATGCTGACCGTCGCCACCTCGGCGTTCTTCGTGCCGCACTACATCGGCGGCCTGTTCTGGTCCGCGCTCCAGCATCCGCCCGGCGACGTGATCGCGGGGATCGTGGCGATTGTCGTGCTCGCGCTGATCAACATCCGCGGCGTCGAGGAGTCGGTGGGCGTGAACCTGGTGCTCGCCGTGATCGACTTCTGCACCCAGGTGCTGATCGTGCTGGTCGGCCTCGTGCTCGTGTTCTCGCCCTCGACGCTGGTCAACAACGTGCACCTCGGGATCGCGCCTACCTGGGGCGACTTCTTTGTCGCGATCCCGCTGTGCATGCTGGCCTACACCGGGATCGAGACGATCTCGAACATGTCCGAGGAGGCCAAGGACCCCGGCAAGACCGTCCCGAGGGCGATCAACCGGGTGGTGATCGCGGTGTTCGCGATCTACGCCCTACTGCCGGCGATCGCGCTGTCGGCCCTTCCGGTGCACAAGGTGGGCGGCCACTACCAGACGCTGCTCGGCGTGGACGACCAGCACGGCGGGTACGCCGGCGACCCGGTCCTGGGCGTGGTGCGCGCGTTACACCTGGGGCCGCTCCAGCACGCCGCCGAGATCTACGTCGGGCTGCTCGCCGCGACGATCCTGTTCATCGCGACCAACGCCGGGATCCTCGGTGTCTCGCGACTCACCTACTCGATGGGAATCCACCGGCAGGTGCCCGACCGGCTGCGCCGACTCCACCCGCGCTACCGCACCCCCTGGGTCGGGATCGTCCTGTTCAGCTTCATCGCTGCGCTGACGCTGATCCCCGGCCAGGCCGAGTTCCTGGGCAATCTGTACGCGTTCGGCGCGATGCTCTCGTTCACGATCGCCCACCTCGCGGTGACCCGCATGCGCGTCACGCTGACCGCGGTCGAGCGGCCCTACCGGCCGCCGGGCAACCTGCGCGTGGGCGGCCGGGATCTACCGCTGTTCGCGATCGTCGGCGGGATCTGTACGTTCGCCTCGCTGTGCGTGCTGGCCGCGCTCCACACGAGCGTGGCGATCGCGGGGATCGGCTGGCTGGCGATCGGGATGATCGTCTACCCGATCTACCGCCACCGCCACGGGCTCGACCTGGTCACGACCACCAAGGTGGCGATCCCGCGGCCCGCGACCGAGACCGAAGCCGAGTATGAGTCGGTGCTGGTGGCGTTCGACGAGCACGGCTACGTCCCCGAGGTGATGGCCACCGCGGCCCGGCTGGCCGCCCGCCGACGGCGCGGGATCCACGTGATGGTGACGATTCCGGTGCCCGCCAACAGCCCGATCAGCGCCGGTCTGCCCGAGCAGGAAGCCCTCGCGCAATCGATCATCGAGGAGGCCAAGGTCCAGGTGGGACGGCGGGTGAGCGGTCACTGGGAGAAGGTCCGGGCCGGGCAGACAGGACGCCGGATCGTCGACGAGGCCAAGGAGATGCACGCGGCGGCGATCGTGATGCCGATGCCCCAGGACGGCAGCGGCTTCGGCCGGGCCCTCGCCACCGTGCTCCGCGAACGCCCCTGTCGGGTGATCGTCGAGTCGCTCCCGCGGCCACAGCGCCGGCGCCCTTCCGTGGCGGCGTAGCCTTACGTATTGATGAGGAATTGGCGGGCTGGGCGCGGGGCCGCGCTGATTGGTCTGGAGGTCGGGGGCGCGGTGGCGCTCGCCAGCGGCGGGGTGGCGGCACTTCAGACGAGCACGGGCGTCGAGGGCCTGGCCATCCTGTACCTGCTCGCGGTCCTGGCGATCGCGATCCGGCGTGGCCTGGTGCCGGCGCTGATCACCGCCGTGCTGAGTTCGCTCACGTTCAATTACTTCTTCCTGCCCCCGCGTCACGAGTTGGCGATCGCGCACTCGCAGGACGTAGTCGAGTTGGTCGTGCTGCTGATTGCCGCGGTCGTCGTGGGACGCCTGGCCGCGGTGGCACGGGAGCGCGCCACCGAGGCTGAGGCCCGAGCCTGGCTGGCCGCCGACCGGGAGCGCGAGTCCAAGCTGGTGGCCGAGGTCGCCTCCGCGATCCTGGCCGGCGACAGCGTGGGCACGCAACTCGAGAGCATCGGCAAGCGGATCGCCCTGGCCACGGGCGCGGAGCGGGCTCGCGTGGTGCTCGGGCCGGTGCCGGCCCCCCGCGACGACGAGGTCACGGTAGCGCTGCACGCGCGCGCCGGCAACGCCTGGCTGTACCTGACCGGGGACGTGGGCTGGGAGCACGCGGCGATCGAGCGGGTGGCCGAGCCGATCGGGCGGCTGGTCGACGTGGCCGTGGAGCGTGAGCGCGTCTCGGAGCGCGAGGCCGACACCGAGGCGGCCCGGCGGGCCGAGGTGACCAAGACGGCGATCCTCCACGCGATCTCCCACGACCTGCGCTCGCCGCTGACCGCAATCATCACCGCGGGCTCGGCGCTCGCGCTCGGGGTCTCCGAGGCGGAGCGGGCCGAGCTGATCGAGGTCATCGAGGCCGAGAGCGCGCGCCTGGCCAAGCTGGTCGACGACCTGCTCGATCTGTCGCGCATCGAGTCCGGCGCGGTGGCGCCGCGGGCCGACTGGTGCGACCTGCACGACGTCGTCGCATCGGCGGCCGCGCACGCCTTGGGGTCGGGCTCAGGCTCCGGCGCGCGTGATCACCCGATCGAGTTCCTGTTGCCGGCCGAGCTTCCGCTCGTGCGAGCCGACGCCGCCCAGCTCGAGCGGGTGTTCTCGAACCTGATCGAGAACGCGGTCAAGTTCTCGCCCGCCGGCGCGCCGGTGCGGATCACCGGTGGGGCCAGCGCCGGTCGGGTCGCGGTCCGGGTGGCCGACCAGGGCAGCGGGATCCCGCGCCGGTACCGCTCACAGGTGTTCGAGCCCTTCTTCCGGGCGCGCGACGGTGGCCCTGAGGCCGGGAGCGCGGGGTCGGGGCTCGGCCTGGCCATCTGCCGTGGCTTCGTGGAGGCCAACGGCGGGCGGATCGTCCTGCAGACCGGCCGGGACACCGGAACGATCTTCACGGTGAGCTTCCCGGTGGCCGGGCAGCCCGCCAGCACGGTTGGCGCGGCTTCATGAGCGCGACGGCGCCACGGGTTCTTGTCGTCGATTCCGCGTCATCGACGTCATGAGTACGAGCGCCCCACGGGTTCTTGTCGTCGATGACGAGCCGCAGATCGTCCGGGGGCTGAAGATCATCCTGCGCAGCGCCGGCTACACGGTCGAGGCGGCCGAGACCAAGGCCGCGGCGCTGGTCGAGCTGGTGTCGCGCCCGCCGGACGCGCTGGTGCTCGACCTGGTCCTGCCCGACGGCCGGGGGGTTGAGATCTGCGAGGAGGTCAGACGCTGGAGCCGCCTGCCGATACTCGTCCTGTCGGCGGTGGGCGACGAGCGCGAGAAGGTGCGCGCGCTCGACGCGGGCGCCGACGACTACGTGACCAAGCCGTTCGGCACCGACGAACTGCTAGCCCGGCTGCGCGCGCTGCTGCGCCGGTCAGTTGACGTGGCCGGCAGCCCGCGGGTCGAGATCGGGGCGCTCGTAGTCGACCTGGCCGACCGTCTCGTCACGCGCGATGGACAGGCCGTGCACCTGACCCCGATCGAATTCGACCTGCTGCGCGTGCTCGCCCAGCACCAGGGGCGACTGGTCACCCAGCGCCAGCTGCTGCGCGACGTGTGGGGACCGGAGTACGGGGCCGAGACCCACTACCTGCGTGTGCACGTGGCCCACATCCGGGCCAAGCTCGAGCCCAACCCGTCGCGCCCGCAGTACCTGATCACCGAGCCAGGGGTGGGGTACCGGCTACGCGACCCGGGCCAGTAGCGCGAGGGCGTCAGAGCGGGACCTGGGAGCCCAGGATCACCGTGCGGTCGGTGGGCAGTCCGAAGTGCTCGATCGCGCTGGAGGCATTGCGGGCCATCGCGATGAACAGGTTCTTGCGCCAGCGCTGCATCCCGGGCGAATCCGAAGGCGTGATGCTGATCCGCGAGACGAAGTAGGAGGCATGTTCGAGGTCCAGGTTGCGCTCGAGCAGCCCTTGCTTGCGGGCCTGCGCCAGCGCCTCTGGAATGTTCAGGTCGTCGTGGTAGCCGAATCTGGCTGTCAGGTGGACCACTTTGAACAGACCGCGGCCGAGCACCTCGACGCCACATCGCTCGAACGTCTCCACGTGTGGAAGGCTGATCGTCTCGACCGTGACGATCACGACCTTCTCCGGCAGCGTCTGGGTGTACTCGACGTCTGCGCGCAGCGCCAGCGGCGTGGTGTCCTTGTCTCGGCAGAGGAAGACGGCAACCCCAGGTGTCCTGATCAGCGACTTCTTCTCGGCCAGGCTGTCGAGGAACGCGTCCAGTGGTCCCTCCTGGGCTACGCGGTTCTGCGTCACGATCACCTGGCCACGGCGCCAGTTGATCATCACGGTCGAGATCACGAGGCCGATTCCCAGCGGCAGCCAGGCTCCGTGCGCGATCTTCGTGATGTTCGAGCTGAAGAACGCGACCTCAACGGTCAAGAACAGGACGGCCAGCGGCGCCAATTTCAGCTTCGGCGTGCGCCAGAGCAGTCGGGCCACGGCCAGGAACAGCAGCGTGTTCAGGATGAAGGTTCCGGTCACCGCGACCCCGTAGATGTCGCCCAGCCTGGTGGCCGAGCGGTAGGCCAACGTCAAGGCGATGACCCCGATGCAGAGAATCCAGTTGATGATCGGGACGTAGATCTGGCCTTCGACCTTCGAGGTGTGCTGGACCGTGAGCCTGGGGAGGAAGCCGAGTTGTACGGCTTGCTTGGCCACCGAGAAGGATCCGGAGAGGACGGCCTGCGAGGCGATGACCGTCGCCACCGCGGCCAGGACCACCATCGGCCAGAGCGCCCAATGGGGAGCCATCTGGTAGAAGGGGTTGAAGGTGCTCGCGTCCTTCGCCAGCGTCGGATGGTGGAGGATGAACACGGCTTGGCCCAGGTAGTTGAGCATCAGCGCCGGCAGCGCCAGACCGAACCAGCCCATGCGGATGGGGACGGCACCGAAGTGCCCGCGATCGGCGTACAGCGCCTCGGCGCCGGTCACCGCGAGCACCACGCCGCCGAGCACCAGATACCCCTGAACGCCGTGATGGGCCATAAACCGCACCGCCCAGCTGGGTGAAAGGCCCTGAATCACCGCGGGGTCCTTGACGAGCTGGCTGAGCCCGACCAATCCGATTGCGGCAAACCAGATCAGGATCACGGGGCCGAACATCCACCCGATCGTTCCTGACCCAAACCGCTGGAGCACGAACAAGCCGAGCAGGATGGCCACCGACAGTGGAACGACCAGATGAGCCAGGGCCGGGGTCGCCACCTGGACTCCCTGGATCGAGCCGAGGACCGAGATGGCCGGCGTGATCATGCCGTCGCCGAAGAACAGCGCCGCTCCGAAGATCCCCAGCGTGACGAGCAGAGCCACGTGCGCCACCTTGTTGCGTTGGAGCAGCGCGGTCAGTGCCATGATCCCGCCGTCACCGCGGTTGTGCGCACGCATGATGAATCCCGCGTACTTGACCGACACGACGATCATCAGCGCCCAGAAGATCAGGGACGCGACTCCGTAGACGCCGGCCGGCGTTACGTGGGCCGTGGCTTTATACGAGCCGAAGATCACCTGTTCGGTGTACAGCGGGCTGGTCCCGATGTCGCCGTACACGACCCCGAGCGCGCCGAGGACCAGGGCGGTCCGCCCGGCGTGCGCGGCCACGTCGCGCTGCGAATCGGCCAAAGCCTCGAATCGCCGCCGAATTGCCTCGGACTCCTGCTCGGATGCCCCGACGTTCGCCGGGGTCCAATGTCCGAGCTTGTGGGCGGCCTCGTTGAAGCTCCGCCGTTCCGAGGTGCTCATGTCATTCCGCCAGCGCGATCGCGCGGTTCCATCGCGGCGGCTGCCGCACGCAGGCGACTGGCGAGCGCTCCCGGCGCGGCCGGGCGGTACAACGAGCTGGTCGGGTCGCTCAGCAGCATGTGCACGATCGCCACGCCGCCCGCCGCCGGCGGCTCGGGGGAGCGCAGTCGCTGCTCGATCACCAAAAGCTCCGCGTGGGCGTCGAGCACCTCGCCGGGATGCGGGCGCACCGCGGCGCTGAGGCCGGTGACTTCCTGTGCGGCGCGGACCGCGCGTGACAGCCCGCTGGCAAGGCGCGAACGGCTGCGCCACCGAGTGATTCTCAGGGCTCTGAGCGCGAGTTCGTCGTTGCGCCACGGGCTCAGCCCCACCGCGAGGTGGCGGTCGAGTTCAGCGGCTCGCCACCCGACGATCAGCGCCAGGCGCAGCCGCCGCCAGGGGCGGCGGTGTGTGCCCGGTGCGATCCCGTCGGTGGGGCGCGGCTCGGGCGGCCGTACAGGGGGGTGGGGGTGGGCAATCGACACCGTGCATGGATGCTGCGTCGAGCGCCGTCAACGCGACGTTATAAATCGCCCGCCGCGTATACAGATCTTGTGAAGATCAGCCGCGGTCGGAGTGGTCTTAGCGCTTTCTCTACGCCCCGCGGCCGATGTTTAGCGGGATCTTGATGCGACCCCACCTACCGTCCGGGTTCGACCATGGCGCGCATCGAGACCCACGGGCTGCGCCGCAGCGTCGGGGTGGGCGGTCTATTCGCGACCGCCTACGGCAACGTCGGTTCCTCGATCTACTACGCGTTGGGTCTGGTCGCCGCCTACGCGCTCGGGCTGACACCGGTGGTGTTCATGCTGGCCGGCGGGCTGTTCGCGCTTACGGCCAAGACATATGCCGAGGGCGCGTCGATGTATCCCGAAGCGGGGGGATCATCGTCGTTCGCGCGCCATGCGTTCAACGAACTGGTCTCGTTCTTCGCCGGCTGGGCGCTCAGCCTCGACTACATCCTCACGATCGCGATCTCTGCCTTCTTCGTGCCCCATTACCTGGGTGCGTTCTGGCCGGTGCTCACGCACCCGCCTGGGGACGTGATCGGAGGGCTGATCGTGATCGCGATGCTGGCCTGGCTGAACATCCGCGGGATCGGCGAGTCGGCCAAGCTCAACCTTGTCCTCGCGGTGCTCGACCTCGCCACCCAGGTCCTGATCATCTGCATCGGCGCGGTGCTGGTCCTCAACCCGTCGCGGCTCGTCCATCAGGTCGAGCTCGGCTCGACGCCGACGTACTCGCATCTGATCTTCGCGCTGTCGCTGGCGATGCTCGCCTACACCGGGATCGAGACCGTCTCGAATATGGCCGAAGAGGCGACCGACCCCGGCCGGGACGTGCCGCGCGCGGTCAACTACATCCTGATCGCGGTGCTGGGCGTGTACGCGGGCATGACCGTCGTGGCGCTCTCGGCGCTGCCGGTGATCGGGCACGGCGCGCACGCGTACACGCTGCTCGGGCAGGCGCCGCCGCACGGCTACCAGAACGAC
>DATFDC010000206.1:0-3270 GCA_035252415.1 Solirubrobacteraceae bacterium | reverse complement strand
GAGCGAGTCGAGCGTGGTCCGCAGCCCGGCGAACGTGCCGGTGGCGCGGGTCAGCGTGCCGGGCAGAAGTTGCAGCGCCTGCTGAAGGTTCTGGGCCTGGCTCGCGATCGCGCCGGTGGTCGTGGCGGTCTGGCCGATCAGATCCGACAGCTGCTGGCTGCGCGAGGCCAGCGCCTGCATGGCCTGCGCGCCCTGGACGAGCAGGCCGTCGAACGCCGGCTCGTTGCGGTCGAGCTCGGCAGTCAGGTTGCTCGTGCTGGCCAGCCCGGGCGCCAGGTACTTGAGCGTCTTGTGGGCCTGGGCCGACTTGCCCTGGATGCTCGCCGCCTCACCCTGGATCACGCCCTGCAGCCCGGCCCGGGTGAGCGGGTCGAGCGCGTCGAACACCTGATCCAGGCTCACGAACGAGTACGTGTGGTTCGCACCGATCGTCCCCCCGTCGGGGATCGCCGGCGCCTCGCCGGCGCCCGGCTCGAGCACGACGTACTTGTTGGCGATGCCCGACAGCGAGTTCTCGTAGATCCGCGCCACCGTGCCCTCGTGCAGCGGCGCCGCGCCCGAGTCGATTGACATCGTCACCCGGGCCTGTCCGTTGGCGGTGAGCGAGATCGACTTGACCGACCCGACCGTGGCCGGGCCCATCAGCACCTGGTTGCCGGTCACCAGCCCGCCGGCGTCCAGGAAGTCGGCGCGCAGCGTGTAGCTGGAGCCGCCCCCCAGCAGCACCAGCACCACTACCACGATCGCGGTCGCCAGCGACGCGACCGCCGCGATCCTGGCGATCATCGACCTCTCGTGGGCATTCGTGCCGTATCCGCAGGGAACAATGGCTGCAACGTCTCTCCCCCCCTGCCGCCAATTCGTCCAGCGGCCCGCCCATCCTGCCAGAGTCGCCGCTCAGCCGCCATATTTCGATTGTTTAGCGGGTGTTAAACGACGACGGCGCCCCGGTCCGTGCACTAAGCCCCAGAGTCCCCACCGATCCCGCCCCCCGGGGACATAAGCACGCCCCACGTGCTCATGTCCCCGAAGCAGCGCGGAAGCGGGAGTTCTGGGGCGTTTTGCACTACCGGGACCCCAGCCGACGCGCTAGGCGGCGGACTCGGCCACCGGCGCCGGCTCCCCCTCGACCCGCCGGCTGACCAGCAGCGCCGCCCCCAGTGCGCCACCGAGATCGCCGAGACCCGCCAGGAGCACCTCCGGCGGATGGGCGTCGTTGAACACGTGCGGCTCCATGGCCTTGCGGATTCGCTTCACGAACGGCTCGCCGAGACGCACGCCGAGGCCGCCGCCGATCACGATCGCCTGCACGTCGAGCAGGTTCTGGGCCGAGGCGATGCCGGCCCCGAGCGCCTCGACCGCCTCGTCGATCAGCTCGGTGGCGAGCTTGTCCTCGCGCTCCAGGGCCTTGGCCCACACGGCGCTGGTCAGCTTGGTCCGCCCGCGGTCCTTCATGATCTTGAACAGGTCGGTGGACGTTCCGTCCTTGTGCTTGCTGCGCGCCCGGGCCTCCATCGCGGCCCGCCCGGCGTAGGCCTCCATGCATCCCCGGCGCCCGCACGGGCAGCGCCGGCCGTCGATCTTCACCACCATGTGGCCGATCTCGCCCGCGCCGCCGCGGCCGAGCCAGGGCTTGCCGTCGAGGATGATCCCGCCGCCGACCCCGGTTCCCCACATCACCCCGAGCAGCGACTGGTAGGGCTTGCCGGCGCCCAGCTCGAACTCGGCGTCGGTGGCTACCTGCACGTCGTTGCCGAGCGTCGCGGTCGTGCCGAGCTCACGCTCGAGCGCCGGCCCGAGCTCGAAGCTGCCCTCCCAGTCGGGCAGGTTCCGCGCGGTCGAGACCGTCCCGGTGGCCTCGTCGACCACGCCCGGCGAGCCCAGCCCGACGCCCTGCAAACTCGAGGTCTCGACCCCGGCCGCCTGGCACGCCTCACGCATCGCGGCCACCAATTCGGCCGCCACCGCCTCCGGACCGCCGCTCGAGGGCGTCGGATGGCGCGAGGAGCCAAGCACGTTGTGGCCGGCGTCGACGACGATCGCTTCGATCTTGGTTCCGCCAAGGTCGATCCCGCCCCGCAGTGGAGAGCCATTAGCCCGGTCCATCACCGGGATCTTCTCACGTCCAAGACTCGCGGTAGTGGCGCTGTTCGGGTGTCGGCTCGTCGATCGTCACCCCAAGCGCGGCGAGCTTGAGCGTCGCGACCTCCTGGTCGATCGACTCGGGCACCGCCTGGACGCCGGGCGACAGCTCGTCGCGCCGGGCTACCAGGTGCTCGACGCACAGCGCCTGGAGCGCGAACGAGACGTCCATCACCGCGGCCGGATGGCCCTCGCCGGCGGCCAGGTTGACCACGCGCCCGCGCGCGAGCAAGTTCAGCCGCCGGCCACCCTCCAGCGAGTACTGCTCGATCAGCGGCCGCACCTCACGGACCTCGACGGCGAGCGCCCGCAGCTCGTCGAGTTCGAGTTCGACGTCGAAATGACCGGCGTTGGCCAGCACGGCACCGTCCTTCATCCGCGCGAAGTGCTCTCCCCGCAGAACCCCCCGAGAGCCCGTCACGGTGACGAATATGTCCCCGCGCTCCGCGGCCTGCAGGGCCGGCATCACCTCGTAGCCGGCCATCCGCGCCTCGAGCGCCCGCAGGGGGTCGATCTCGCACACGATCACCGCCGCGCCGGCCCCCCGCGCCCGCTCGGCGATCCCCTGGCCGGCCCAGCCGTACCCGAGAACGACCAGCGTATGGCCGGCCAGCAGCACGTGGCCCGCCCGGACGATCCCGTCGAGCGCCGACTGGCCGGTTCCGTGTCGGTCGTTCAGGGCTCGCTCGGTGCGGGCCTCGTTGACCGCGAGGACCGCGCAGGACAGCTTGCCCTCGGCCTCGAGCCGGCGCAGCCGGACCAGGCCGGTGGTCGTCTCCTCGGTCCCGCCGATCAGCTCCTTGAGTGGCGCTCCACCGCGGGCGTGAGCGGTCACCAGCAGGTCGGCGCCGTCATCCACGGTCACGTTCGGCTTGCCGTCGAGCACCGCGCGGACATGCCGGACGTAGGTGTCGACGTCCTCGCCGCGGAGCGCGTGGACGTCGATCCCGTGCTCGTAGACGAGCGCCGCGGCCACGTCGTCCTGGGTCGACAGCGGGTTGGCCGAGCACAGCGCGACCCGGGCGCCGCCGTCGGCCAGGGCCAGGATCAGGTTCGCGGTCTCGGCCGTGACATGCAGACAGGCGCCGAGGCGGACCCCCTCCAGGGGCCGCTCCGAGACGAGTCGCT
>DATFDC010000205.1:0-3067 GCA_035252415.1 Solirubrobacteraceae bacterium | reverse complement strand
CGCGGCACCCGCGTGAATGGTGATGATGCCGCCCGCGAGCACGAGGTAGCGGATGCGCTCGAACCCGGCGTCCGCCATGCGCTCGGCGAGGCCGTGCGGGGAGGGGAAGCGCTTCACGGATTCGGGCAGGTAGGTATAGGCGGTGCGGTCGCCGGCGAGCGTCCCGAGCAGGGGCACGATGCGATCGAACCACAGCGAGTAGAAGGCGGACAGGGGTGGGCGCCGGGGCTGCGTGATCTCCAGGATCACCAATCGGCCACCGGGGCGCAGCACTCGCGCCTGCTCGCCGAGGCCCCGGTCCAGATCCGCGAGGTTGCGGGCGCCGAAGCCGATCGTCACGGCGTCGAAGGAGCGGTCGCCGTAGGGGAGCGCCAGCGCGTCGGCCCATTCGAAGCGGACGCCGGCGGCCCCGTGCGCGGCCGCCTTGTCCCGCGCCAGATCCAGCATGCGCTCGGAGAAGTCGCAGCCGACCACGGAGCCGGAGGGACCGACGCGATCGCTCAGCTCGAGCGCCAGATCCCCCGTACCGCAGCAGACGTCGAGGGCCGTGCCGCCGGGCTCGAGCCGGGCGAGATCGGCGGCCCGCCGTCGCCAGCGGTGGTGCATCCCCGCGGTCATCGCCGTGTTCATCAGGTCGTAGACGCCCGCGATGCGGTCGAACATCGTCCGCACCTGGGTGGCGAATTCGCGGGACTCGCGATTGGGAAGTGGCGTGGAGGTTGTGGCCATGACCGCGCGTCGCGTGCAGTCTGGCTACTTCAGGTACGAGAGGAAGTCCGCTACCTCGTTGAGCTTCTTCTGGCCGAGGCTCTTGAAGGACGGCATGATGCTCGGGCCCGCCTTGAGCGAGCGCAGGATCGCCTCACGGGGGATGCGCGACCCGATGTGCGTCAGGTTGGGCGCGAGCGTCCCGTTGCCGCTGTCGGCGATCTTGTGACACGCGAGGCACGCCGACTGGCCCACGACGAGCTTGCCCGGCTCGTATTGCTGGGGCACGTTGATGTCGACGCTCGTCGGCGGGCCGGCGTTGGCGCCGGCGTACGTCAGGTACGCCATCACGACGATCGTCATCGCCATTGCGGTCATGGCCACGGGCCGGCGTTCCGGGCGCCGCTCGGCTCCCCGGTCGTAGAACGGCAGGAGGAAGAGCAGGATCATGGCGATCGTCGGAATGCCGATCGTCGCCAGCGGAACGAGGTACGGCGGCTTCAGCACCCGCAGCAGCTCGAAGAGGAAGAAGAAGTACCAGTCGGGCCGCGGCGTATAGGTGGTCGTGGTCGGATCCGCCTTGGGGCCCTGCTCCGCGCCGAGCACGATCGCCAGCAGCGCGATGACCAGGACCACGATCAGGGCCATCGTGGAGTCCTTCATCACCGCGTAGGGGAAGAAGGGCTTGCCCTGCTTCTTCAGCTGCTCGTACTCGCGGAGGTAGGCCTCCTTCTCCGCGCGGTTCAAACCCGCTCCTCCTTGGCGATCGCCCGGTTTCGCTTCGGATGGAGCCACGGCGGCGCCGTCGTCCCGAGCTTCACGACGAGGTACAGGTGCGCGCCGATGAGGGCGATGATCAGCCCGGGCACGAGCAGCATGTGGATGGCGTAGAACCGCGACAGCGTCACGGCGTTGAAGTCAGCCCCCGCGCGTAAGAAGTCGCTCAGGTACGGGCCGATGAACGGCCCGGTCCCATTGATGTTCACGCCCACCACCGTGGCCCAGAAGGACCGCTGGTCGAAGGGCAGCAGGTAGCCCGTGAACCCCATCACCATGGTCAGGATGAGGAGCACCACGCCGATCACCCAGTTCAGCTCGCGCGGGTACTTGTAGGCGCCGAAGACGAAGGTCCGCGCCATGTGCAGGTAGATGAGGATGATCATCACGCTGGCGCCCCACTTGTGCATGCCGCGCACGAACTCGCCGAGGAAGACGTCGTTCGTGAGGTGCGTGACCGACCCGTACGCCTGGGTGGGAGATGGGTCGTAGTACATGGCGAGGAAGACGCCGGTCACCGCCTGGACCACGAACGCGAAGAGGGTCGCCGAGCCCAGCGTGTAGAACCAATTGGTCCCCTTGGGGACCTTGCGGTAGAGCATCCCCGTGAGGAAGCTCGCGCCGCCCGTGCGCTCGTCGAGCCAGCCGACCAGGTCCGCGGGCGTCTCCTTGAGCCGCTCCGTGGGGGCCGCGCCGTTGCCGGCGCCGTTCTCCCCGGGCCTTTGGGGCTTCTTCAGCGGTGGCGGGATGAGTAGATCTGGGATCTTCATCGCAAGTCGGGCTACGGCGGGGGCGCCGTGTCGGGACGCGGCGGATAGATGTAGTTCCAGACGCCGCCGGTGAACTCACCCGGATCCCGGGCTCGCACCGGCTGCAGCTGGGAGGTGACGCTGTATCGCGGGCCCAACTGGACCTGACCCTTCGAGACGCGGGTCTGGAAGTGGTCGAGCGGCCGGACCGGCGGGCCGCCGATCACCTTGCCCTGGAAGTCGTAGACGCCGCCGTGGCAGGGGCAGACGAAGCTCTGCGCGGCGGCGACGTAGTTCACCGGGCAGCCGAGATGCGCGCAGCGGGTCGAGATCGCCACGTAGCTCGACGGGTCCTCGCCGTACTTCTTCGAGCCCTGACGGACGAATGCCGTCGTCTTGCCGGCCTCGCCGATTCCCTGCACGATCGTGAACACGACCGGCTTGTAGGTCTGGTCGTTGAACCTGCTCACCGGCCCGACGCTCTCCCAGATCTCGTCGGGCTTCTCGAAGATCGGCGCAACGGCGAACCCGACGGCCGGCAGGACGATGATCGCGCCCGCGATCCCGCCCAGCGCCTGTCCGGCCACCGTAAATGCACGCCGGCGGTTCATCGACTCCCCCTCGAAGTAGCCCGCGGGGTGCGGCTCCGGCTGGATGCCGTCGCCCGCTTGCCCGTTGATCTTGTCGGCGGCGTCGGCCAATTCAGGCTTTTGAAAGTGCTCGCGCGCGTCGCGCGCGCCGTCCCTCAGTGGGGCCGGAAGCCTATCGCCTCCGCAGCCCGGCCCAGTCGCTCGCCGAGGCCGGCCGGCTCGGCGACCGAGAGGGCGCCCTCC
>DATFDC010000204.1:0-3564 GCA_035252415.1 Solirubrobacteraceae bacterium | reverse complement strand
CTGCTCTCGTCGGTTTCCGTGATCGTGGCGCTCGGGTCGTTCGGCTGGGATGCCGCGCTGCGGGGGCTGGCGGCGGCCGGGGAGCCACGCGTGCGGCCGCGGCCCAAGTTCGGCCACGGCGCTCAGGCTGAGATCGGGCGGTTCACGCTGCTCGGCTGCTTTCACCCGAGCCAGCAGAACACGTTCACGGGGAAGCTGACCGAGCCGATGATCGACGAGGTTCTGACGCGGGCCCGCGAGCTCGCTGATAGCGGTCAAGAACGGACCTAAACGCCGTGGTCACACGGCCGCCGACCGCTACGCTCGCTGGGTGACCCTCGAGCAGTTCAGTCCACGCACGCGCGAGTGGTTCGCCGGCGCATTCACCGCGCCGACTCCGGCGCAGGCGCAGGCCTGGCCGGCGATCGCGTCTGGCGAGCATGTTCTGATCTCGGCGCCGACGGGGTCGGGCAAGACTCTGGCCGCGTTCCTGTGGGCGATCGACCGACTGGCCAGTCAGCCAGGCGAGACCGAGGGCGGAGGCTCGCGGCGGATCGGGCTGGTCTACGTGTCGCCGCTCAAGGCGCTCTCCTACGACATCGACCGCAACCTGCGCGTACCGCTGCGCGGCATCGGCGCTGATTTGAGGGTCGCGGTGCGCACCGGCGATACCCCGCAGCGTGAGCGCCAGGCCATGCTCCGCGAACCCCCGGACATCCTCATCACCACCCCCGAGTCGCTGTACCTGATGCTGACCGGGCGCGCCCAGGCGCTGTTCGCCGGAACCGAGTCGGTCATCGTGGACGAGATCCATGCGGTCGCGTCGACCAAGCGCGGGGCGCACCTGGCGCTCACGCTGGAGCGACTCACAAACGCAGCCGGAAACGACGTCCAGCGGATCGGGCTGTCGGCCACCCAGAGGCCGCTCGAGGAGATCGGGCGCTTCCTGGTCGGGCCGCGGCGCACGTGCCGGATCGTGGACACCGGGGTGCGCAAGGAGCTCGACCTGGAGATTCGCGTTCCGGTCGAGTCGATGGTGGAACCGGAGCAAACGCCGGCGCCCGACCTCGACCCGCTGGCCGGCGGCAGCGAAGCCACCCGGCGCTCGATCTGGCCGGCCATCTATCCCGAGCTGCTCGAGCTGATCAACGCGCACCGCTCGACGATTCTGTTCGTCAACAACCGCCGGGCGGCCGAGCGGCTGGCCCTGCGGCTGAACGACCTCTCCGAGCACGAGATCGCCCGCGCCCACCACGGCTCGCTGGCCCGGGAGGAACGACAGGTCGTCGAGGAGATGCTCAAGGCGGGCGAGCTGCCGTGCCTGGTCGCGACCTCGAGCCTCGAGCTCGGGATCGACATGGGCGCGGTGGACCTGGTCATCCAGGTCGAGTCGCCCAAGTCGGTCGCGCGGGGTCTGCAGCGGATCGGCCGGGCCGGGCACTCGGTCGGCGACGTGAGCCGGGGGCGCATCTTCCCCAAGTTCCGGGCCGACCTGCTCGAATGCGCGGTGGTCGCCCGGCGGATGCGAGACGGCGAGATCGAGACCACGGTCGTGCCGCGCAACGCGCTCGACGTGCTGGCCCAGCAGATCGTGGCCATCGCCGCGGCGGCACCGGAGGACAAGCCCGTCTCGGTTGACGACCTGCACGCGTTGATCACCGGCACCTATTCGTATGCCGAGCTGAGCCGGACCCAGCTCGAGAACGTGCTCGACATGCTCGACGGCCGCTATCCGAGCTCGGAGTTCGCCGAGCTGCGGCCGCGGGTCATTTGGGACCGCGTGCACGGCACGATGCGGGCCCGCCGCGGCGCACGGCAACTCGCGGTGACCAACGCGGGCACGATCCCGGACCGGGGGCTCTACTCGGTCACGCTGCCCGACGGGCGCCGAGTCGGCGAGCTCGACGAGGAGATGGTCTACGAGGCGCGCCCCGGACAGACGTTCCTGCTCGGGGCGAGCACCTGGCGGATCGAGGAGATCGGGCGCGACCGGGTGATCGTCACCCCGGCGCCGGGGCTGCCCGGCGCGGTGCCGTTCTGGAAGGGCGACGGGGTGGGTCGGCCCAAGGAGCTCGGCGCGGCGATCGGCGCGTTCTCACGCTGGGCGGTCGAGCAGCCGGCCGAGATCCTCGAGCGCCAGTACGACCTCGACAGCCGCGCGGCCACCAACCTGCTCGATTTCCTGCGCGAGCAGCAGTCGGCCACGCGCGTGATCCCGTCCGACCGGGCGATCGTGGTCGAGCGTTTCCGCGACGAGATCGGGGACTGGCGGCTGTGTGTCCTGAGCCCATTCGGCGGACGGGTGCACGCGGCGTGGGGCCTCGCGCTGAGCGCCCGCATCCGTGACCAGCTCGGCCTCGAGTCCGACGCGATCTGGTCGGACGACGGGATCATCGTCCACCTGCCCGACGCCGAGGAGCCGCCGGGCGCGGACCTGGTGATGCTCGAGCCCGACGAGATCGAGGACGCCGTGGTCGCCGAGCTGTCCGCAAGCGCGCTGTTCGGCGCGCGCTTCCGCGAGAACGCCGCCCGTGCGCTGTTGATCCCTCGGGCGCGGCCGGGTCGTAGGACACCGTTGTGGCAGCAGCGGCTCAAGGCCCAGTCGCTGCTCGAGGTGGCCAAGAAGTACGGCGAGTTCCCGGTGATCCTCGAGACCTACCGCGAATGCCTGCGCGACGTGCTCGACGTCCCCGGGCTGGTCGAGTTGTTGACTGCGCTGCATCGCCGGGAGATCTCGCTGATCGAGGTCGAGACGCCGACCGCGTCGCCGTTTGCCTCATCGCTGCTGTTCGACTACGTGGCCACGTACATGTACGAGGGGGACACGCCGAACGCCGAGCGCCGGGCGGCCGCGCTGTCGCTCGACCGCGAGTTGCTGCGTGAGCTGCTCGGGCAGGAGGAGCTGCGCGACCTGATCGACCCGGGCGCGCTGGCCCAGGTCGAGGACGATCTGCAGTTCGTGTCGGCGATGCGCCGGGCGACGAGCCGGGATGGATTGCACGATGTGCTGCGCGGCGTGGGTGATTTGAGCGCGGCCGAGGCGGCATTGCGGGTGGTCGATGGGCTCGACGCGTCGTCGATGCTCGAGGAACTGCGGCGTGAGCGGCGGGCGATCGTCGTCCGGCTGGCCGGCGAGGAGCGCTGGATCGACGCGGCCGACGCCGGCCTCTACCGGGACGCGCTGGGCGCGGCGCCCCCGGGCGGACTGCCGGCGGCGTTCCTCGAGGACGTGCCCGATGCGCTGGCGCGTCTGGTTCGGCGCTACGCCGCCACGCATGGCCCGTTCACCGCTGAGGATCTGCGGGCGCGCTACGGTGTCGACTGCGGCGCTGTGCTGGCGGCGTTCGAGCGCGGCGGGGATCTGGTCCGGGGTGAGCTCCGGCCCGGCGGCAGCGAGCGCGAGTGGTGCGATCCCGAAGTGCTGCGCCGGCTGCGCCGGGCGTCGCTGGCCGTGCTCCGCAAGGAAGTCGAGCCGGTCGACCAGCGTGCGCTGGCCCGCTTCCTACCTGCCTGGCAGGGCGTCGACCGACACCCGGCCACCGGCGCCGGCGTCGACCGCCTGCGCGAGATGCTCGTCCCGCTGCA
>DATFDC010000203.1:0-5837 GCA_035252415.1 Solirubrobacteraceae bacterium | reverse complement strand
GAGCGCCGCGCGCACCGCGGCTGAGCCGGCGCGCTCCGGATGCAGGCGGCCTCAATCCGGCAGCAAGGGCACCCAGATTCCCGGATCGCGGCCTACGAGTACCCCGCGTGTGATCGACTTCGAACCGAACCGGTCGCGCACACGGTCGACCACCGCGTCGAGGTCACGCGCGTGATCGAACGGCAGCACCAGCTGCACGGCGCCGGCATCCGTGAGGTTGGTCAGGGCGATCCCGATCAGCGTGAGGCCTCGCCGCTCGATGATCGACCGCGACGCCGTGAGCAACCCGGCCGCGGCGTGCAGGATCGTGTGGGTCTGATCGGTCGATTCGCGCAGGGTGTAGGACCGGGTCGCGCGCGTGAAGTCCTCGAAGCGCATCCGCAGGACCACGGTCCGGCACACCCGATGAGCCGCGCGCAGGCGCCGGGTCACCCGGTCCACGAGCGCGAGCAGCGAGCTGGCCAGCTCCTCCTGCGAGCGCCGGCGACGCCCGAGGGCTCGCTGGGCCCCGATCGAGCGGCGCCGGCGGCGCACCTCCACCGGCCGGGGGTCGTAGTTGTTCGCCAGCGCGTGGAGGTGGCGGCCGGATGCGCGCCCGAGCATCGCGACCAGGTCGCGCTCGGCGAGTACCGCCACCTGCCCGACCGTGGTGATCCCGCGCTGCCGGAGCTTCTCGGCGGTGACCCGCCCGACTCCCCACAGCCGCTCGACCGGAAGCGGATGCAGGAAGTCGAGCTCTCGGTCGGGCGCCACGAGGAGCAGACCGTCCGGCTTGGCGACCGCGCTCGCAACCTTGGCCAGGAACTTCGTGCGGGCGACGCCCACCGTGATCGGCAGGCCTACCTCCTCGCGGATCCGCCGACGTAGCCGGACGGCGATCTCGACCGGCGTGCCGGAAATGTGATCCAGGCCCCGGACGTCGAGGAACGCTTCGTCGATCGACAGCCCCTCGACGACCGGCGCGGTGTCCTCGAACACCTCGAACACGGCCTTGCTCGCTTCCGAGTACGCCGCCATGCGCGGTGGGACAACCACCGCCTCGGGACACAGGCGCTGCGCTCGCCATCCGCCCATAGCCGTCCTGATCCCTCGCGCCTTGGCCTCGTAGCTCGCCGCGAGCACCACGCCGGCCCCGACGATCACCGGCCGGCCGCGCAGCCGGGGGTCGTCGCGTTGCTCCACCGAGGCGTAGAACGAGTCGAGATCGGCGTGCAGGATCGAGGCATCTGGACATAACACGAACGTATGTTCGCATGCGGCTCGGACGGACCAGCGTCGTGGCGATTCCGTCCGGGGACCGTCCGGTTGTAAGCGAAACGCTCACGCGCCCCGGATCGCGCGGCGCCACCGAAGCGCGACCCGCAAACGGGCCGTCACTACGCTGCCGGGATTCGCGGCGACGATCACATCGATGGCCCCGGCCGGCGATGAGCTGCTCGACCGGCGGGCCCTGAACCGGGCCACGCTGGCGCGTCAGATGCTGCTCGAGCGCGCCCGGGTGTCCGCGCTCGAGGCTCTCGAGCGGCTGGTCGGCATGCAGGCGCAGGCACCGCGGGCTCCGTACGTGGGCTTGTGGTCGCGCCTGGAACGGTTTCGCGGCGCGGAGCTGTCCGAGCTGATCAGCTCGCGCCGGGCGGTGCGGGCACCGTTGATGCGGGGAACCCTGCACCTGGTCACGGCACGCGACTTCGCGGAGTTGCGCGCTGTGGTGCAACCGGTGCTCGAGCGGAGCTTCGCCGGCGCGCCCTTCGACATACGGGGCATCGACCGGCCAGCGCTGCTCGAGGCGGGCCGCTCGCTGCTGGCCGAGTGCTCGCTCACCCGCCCCGAGCTGGCAACCGCCCTGGGGCGTAGGTGGACCAAGCACGACCCGGCATCGCTGGCCCAGGCGATCACCTATCTGGTACCGGTGGTGCAGGTGCCGCCGCGTGGCCTGTGGGGCGCCAGCGGCGGGGCGCGCTGGACGCTCGCGGAGTCCTGGCTCGGTGGTGCGCCCACCTCTGCCCCTTCCCCCGAGGCGCTCGTTCTGCGCTACCTCGCGGCCTTTGGACCGGCCACGGTGCGTGACGTCCAGACCTGGTCGGGTCTGACCCGCCTGGCCGAGGTCGTCGATCGGCTCCGCCCGCAGCTGTGCACGTTTCACGACGAGCGCGGCGCTGAGTTGTTCGATCTGCCTCACGCGCCGCGGCCGGATCCGGACACACCGGTGCCGCCCCGATTCTTACCCGAGTACGAGAACCTGCTGCTCTCCCACGCGGATCGGAGCCGCTTCCTTCCGGGCGGCGAGCGCGTTCCGCTCCCTCCCGGCCTCGGCGCGCGCAGCGGGACCCTGCTAGTGGACGGGTTCGTGCGGGCCACCTGGTCGATCCACCGCAGGGGCTCCGCGGCGATCCTTCAGATCGAGCCGTTCGACCGCGTGACCAAGCGCGACGCGATCCGGGAAGAGGGCGCCCGCCTCCTGGGCTTCGCCGCCGAGGACGCCGGCGAGCACGACGTGACCTTCACGGCACCGTCAGCCTGACAGCGACGCCTCGATCGCGGTCGCGAGCGCATCGGTCAGCGCGTCGAGCTCGAGGCAGTGCTCGGTCCCGGCCGCGATCCGCACGAACGGAGTGCCGTACTGCGCACGGGCGGCGGTCAGATAGATCCTCGTCGTATCGAAACCGAAGCTCGATCCGGCGAGCAGCCCGATCTCGCGACGCGACGCCTCGGCCACCGCCTCGCAGACCAGATCGTGTTGGCGCTCGAGCCGGTCCTCGCGTTCTCCGATGAGCAGCGAGAAGCATCCGCCCCGCCCCGGATACACAACCGACACTCCCGGGGGCGCGCGCTCGTCCAGGCCGCGGGCCAGGTGAAGGGCGTTTCGCGCAAGGCGCGCCAGCCGGCGCTCGAGCACGAAGCGATCGGGCGGCGGCAACGCGTGGACCGACACGTCCGGGATGTTCGTGCCGAGATGCTCGCGATAGTCCTCGAGTGACTCCGCGTCGCCGGACCGCGCCACGATCACCCCGGCGGCAACCCGGTCCAACCCCAGCTGGGCGTACTTGAGCAGGCTCTCGAACACGACCAGCCGCACCGACTCGCGCGCCAGCGCGAACGGCTGGCATCCGACCGACAGGCATGTGTTGTCGAGCACCAGGTAGGTGTCGGTGCCGTGCAGGGCATCGATCACCGCGCGCAGATCGGGCACGGGCATCCACCGCGTGTTCGACAGCGAGTCGAGGAACACCGCGCTCGGACGGCATTCGTCGATTGCCCGCAGCATCGCCGCCGTGTCTGCTTCGTCGACGAGGCAGACCCGCCCCGGCAGCATCCGCTCGAGCAGCAGCCGGCTCTCGTGGTAGAGCCCGCGGCCGGCCAGCACCGGACCCGAAGCCTTGCCCTCACCGAGCAGCCACACGAGAATCGTCGTGAACGCCGCCATACCGCACCCGGTGAGCAGCGCCCTCGGTCCGACCGGTCCGTCGATCATCTCCTCCACGTAGCGGCGCTCATAGTCCTCGGCGTCGATGTGCCGGTCGCGCTTGTAGTCGTTCCAGTGCGCGCGGATCCGGCCGGTCTGCCGACCGGCGGCGGGTGCGAGCGAGTGAAGGAAGGATGGCGATTGCCAGTCCGGCGCAGCGAGGAGCCCGGCCAGCAGAGCCTGCTCGACCCGCAGCCGATCAGCCAGCGAGGCGCGTTCCGCGGTGACACGCTCGACCACCGATCGCGAGCGGGGTGCGTACCGGACTTCCCCCAGCAGCGCCCCAAGCCGTCCGCTCAGCGCGCGATACCGGCGCCGCGCGGATGCCACGGTCCGTCCGAGCAGTTCGCGCGTGGGCGGATGCGGGCACGCATCGGTCAACGCGGCCTCGAGCCCGGCCAGTCGCTCCTCGGCCGCGCGGCACAGGAAGGACAGCTCGCCGAGGTCGCCCTCGAGGTCGGACAGCGCACACTCGAGTGCCTCGGCTCCGACGTCGTCGTGCACAGGCGGTTCGCTGGGCAGTGGAACGACAGCCACGTCACCATTACGGTTCACGGACATGCCCGAGTCCCCCATCGAACCCGATCTCGAGCTGATCGAGGTCGCGACACGTCTCATCGCGGCCGCGACCGACGAGCGCTTTCACACCGCAGCGGCGGCCGCCCGCGCCGGCGATGGCAGGATCCTGACCGGAGTTAACGTGCTGCACTTCACCGGCGGTCCGTGCGCCGAACTCGTGGTGCTCGGGCGCGCGGCGGCCGAGGGTGTCGACGAGCTCACTCAGATCGTGGCCGTAGGAGATCGCGACCGCGGGATCCTGTCGCCGTGCGGCCGGTGCCGTCAGATGCTGCTCGACGTGTTTCCAGAGATCCGGGTCGTGGTGTGGACGGGCTCGTCCGCGCGGGCCGTGCCGATCGGCGAGCTCCTCCCGTGGGCAAGCCAACGGAATCCCGGCGGAACAGGATCGACACGGGTTTAGACCTGACCGGACGAGAACGGCGAGACGGCATTCGTCGCTAATTGCGGAGGGGTTCGTGCCCACACCCCTTGTCACCCAACTCGCCTTGCCCTAGGTTGTCACTGGGCGCGAGCCGATGACGTAGCGAAGCGCAGACGTCAGGAGCCGCGGTCTGCCACGCAGCTTGTCCTCTTTGAGTGACTTAACCCATGCGTGCTCCAGTGTCACGCTCGCGCCCGACTTTCTCCCGGTTATCGTTGTAAGCGTCGATGGGTGAGGCATCGCTGCAAGACGGCGTACCGGTCACCTCTGGTTGGTTCGTCGTCAACGTGCGCGAGGCTCGCTGGTTTCACAACCGGATGCGGTCGGTCTGCCGCTTCGGCGGTGAGGGTGAGGCTCACTTCGACGACCTCGGCGTAAGCCTGTACCACCTGCAACCGGGACAGTCGATGTCCCTCTACCACCACGAGGCAGGTCAGGAGGACTTCTTGGTTCTCCGCGGTTCGTGCACGCTGCTCATCGACGGCCGGGAGCGCCCACTCGGCCAATGGGATTTCGTGCACTGTCCCCCTCGGACGGCTCACACGATCGTCACGGCGGACTAAGCCGCTCTGATCCTCGCCGTGGGCGCGCGCACGGAGAGAGGGAGCGCGCGCTATCCGGTCGAGCCGCTGGCCATCATCCACGGCGCCGGGGTGCCGGACGAGTCGACGGCGGCGACCGACGTCTACGCGTCGTTCGGCGAGCCCATCCCCGGGCCAGCGCCCGACGTCTTTCCCTGAGGCTTCGACGCGCAAGCTCGCCGGGCGGCGACCGAGCCGGGCGACGGTCTGAGCGTCAGCTTGGCTGGAGGATGGCCTCGAGGTCGCGCAACTGGCGGCGCGCACCGCCGCAGACCTGATCGCAAAGCTCGAACACGCTGGGGTCGATGATCGAGTAGCAGGCGCGATTGCCCTGCTTGGTCCGGGCGACCATGCCGGCTCCGAGCAGGATTCCAAGGTGCTTGGAGATGTTCTGCTGGGAGGCACCCAGCGCTTCCTGGAGTTCGCCGACGGTCGCGTCGCCGTCTCGGAGGCGATCGAGCAGCTTTATGCGCATCGGCTCGCCGAGCACGCGAAAGCGCTGAGCGACCAGCTCGATCAGCGGGTCTGGGAGCGGGTGGGAGAGGGGCGGGTTCTTGGCCACGACTGGGACCTTAGCACAACTACACAGTGGTGAAGTTGACAAATGTCGGAAACCGGGCTACCCTCGATTCAACTCATCCACAACTGTGTAGTTGTCTAGCTGTAGTCGAGAAAGGAACGCGTGTTGGCGATGGAAAACATCGAGCATCTGACCGAGGAGACCGTCGGGGCGGCATTGAGCCGACCGGGGATCACCGTGATCGATTTCTGGGCCGACTGGTGCGGCCCGTGC
>DATFDC010000202.1:0-7560 GCA_035252415.1 Solirubrobacteraceae bacterium | reverse complement strand
GCCGTCGCGGTCGGCGTCGAAGCGCATGCCGAGCCGGGTGAGGTCGCTCACCGCTTCCGGGGCCTCCGCGCACAGCACCCGCGCGGCCGATTCGCGCACGGCGTCGCGTCCGGCCGCGATCGTGTCGCGCAGGTGGCGCTCCAGGCTGTCCTGCGCGGACATCGCCGCGGCCAGCCCACCCTGGGCCCACCAGCTCGAGGATTCGGCCAGCGGCGTGGCCGACACCAGCGTGACGCGCGCACCTTCACGCGCTGCGCGGACAGCCGTGTACAGCCCGGCCGCACCGGCGCCCACGACCGTGACATCCGCGCTCTGGTGCTGCACGAGTACCGATACCGTAGCCGGATGGCCTCCGCGCCCGTGTGGCTCGAGCATCCGTCCTCGCTGCGCCACGACACCGGCGAGCACCCGGAGCGCGCCGCGCGCATGCAGGCGATCGAGGGTGAGCTGTCAGCTCGTGACTGGCTCGGCTTCGAGCGCATGGAGTCGCCGGCGGTCGACCGAGCGGTGCTCGAGGCGGTCCATTCCGCCGGCTACGTGGCGTCGATCGAGCTCGCGTGCAAGGGCGGTGGGGGCTTTCTGGACCTCGACACGGTCGTCAGCCCGGACTCGTTCGAAGCCGCGCTGCACGCGGCCGGGGGCGCCGTGCAGATGGTCGACATGCTGCTCGACGGGACCGCGCCGAACGCGTTCAGCGCTCACCGCCCGCCGGGACATCATGCGACTCGTGCCCAGGCGATGGGCTTCTGCCTGTTCAACAGCATCGCGGTGGCGGCGCGGTACGCGCTCGACGTGCGCGGGTTGGGACGCGTGATGATCCTCGACTGGGACGTGCACCACGGCAACGGGACCAACGACCTCTTTCACGACTCGAACCAGGTGCTGTTCGTCTCGATCCACCAGTCGCCGCTGTATCCCGGGACCGGGCCGGCGAGTGACGTGGGCTCGGGGGACGGGCGCGGGTTCACGGTCAACCTCCCGGTGCCGCCCGGGTCGGACGATCTCGTGTTCTGCTCGCTGGTCGAGCGGGTGGCGGTGCCGCTGGCCCGGGAGTTCGCGCCCCAACTGCTCTTGATCTCGGCCGGTTACGACGCGCACCGCGAGGACCCACTCGGGGAATGCCGTGTGACGGAGCAGGGCTACGCAGACATGACCCGCGCGATGCGCCGGCTCGGCTCGGAGCTTCAGGCACCGGTCGGGTGCGTGCTCGAAGGTGGCTACGCGCTCGACGCGCTGGCCACGTCGGTCGCCGCCACGCTCTCCGCGCTGCAGGAACCGGTGGCGGCCGCTGCGGTGTCCGGCCGCGGCGATGGAGCCGCCCCGCGCGTCGTGGACGCGGCGCTCGAGCGGCTGTCGGAATGGTGGCCGGCGCTGCGCTGAGTGCTGTACAGTTCGTTGTAGATGGATCCCAGGACTCTGAAGCTGCGCTGACTCTCGCCCGTCGCCCCGCGACGGCGCCGCTGCTCTTCTTCGTCGTTCCCTGGAGGTCCTTTGTCGTTTCTCTCTCTCAGCCGTAGCACCACGCTTCACCCCGACTCGCCGGGCGATCCGGCCGTGTCGATGGACGGCGTGGTCAAGCGCTTCGGCTCGGTCCTCGCGCTGAACGGGCTCGAGCTTAAGGTGCCGAGCGGGATCTGCTACGGGCTGCTCGGTCCCAACGGCGCCGGCAAGTCGACCGCGATGCGGATCCTCACCGGACAGGCGGTGGCCGACGAGGGGCGGACCCGAGTGCTCGGCTTCGACCTGCCGGCCGAGTCGAAGCTGGCCCGCGCCCGCATGGGCGTCTGCCCGCAGGAGGGCAATTTGGACGTCGACCTCCGCGTGCGCGACGTGCTGTCGGTGTTCGCGCGGCTGTACCGCGTACCGCCTCGCGAGCGCGACGCCGCGGTCGAGCGTGCGTTGGTGCTGGCCGGCCTTCAGGCGCGTGCGACCGAACGCGCCGTGGTGCTGTCGGGCGGCATGCAGCGCCGCCTGCTGATCGCGCGGGCGCTCATCCACCAACCCGATCTCGTGCTGCTCGACGAGCCGACGGTCGGTCTCGACCCCCAGATCCGGACCGAGCTGTGGTCGCTGATCCTCTCGTTGCGCGAGCAGGGCGCGACCGTGCTGATGTCGACTCACTACATCGAAGAGGCCGAGCGCCTGGCCGACCGCGTGGCGATCATGTCGGCGGGACGCGTAGTGGCCGAGGGCACGCCCGGCGAGCTGGTCCGCAGCCACGCCGGTCGCGAGGTGGTCGACGTCCAGGGCTCGGTCGCCGAGTTGCGTGCGCTCAGCGAGTCCGCGCGTGCGGCCGGCCTGCCCATCCGGCAGTCAGGCCCGGCGTTGACGTATTTGCGCGCCGAGGACGCGGACGGCCGCGTGCCCGACGGGCGGCGGCGCGCCGCCACGCTCGAGGACGTGTTCGTCCACCTGACCGGGGACTACGTCGAATGACCGGCGCACGGGTTTCGGTGAGGCGAATCGAGCCGGTCGCCCTGTCCGCGGTGTGGATCCGCGAGTGGATCGTGTTCGTCTACTACTGGCGCACGCGCACGTTCGCGGCCGTGGTCGAGCCGGTGATCATGCTGGTCGCGTTCGGCTTCGGCTTCGGCAAGCTCGTCTCGCACGTCGAGGGCATCCCGTACATCCAGTTCGTGGGGACCGGCGCGGTCGCCACCGCGGTGCTGTTCAGCGCGGTGTTCTCGGCCATGTTCGACTCGCTCTACAAGCGCCGCTACCAGCGCGTGTACGACGCGATGCTGTCCGCGCCGGTCGACGTCGACGAGATCGTCACCGGCGAGGTGCTGTTCCTCGGCATGCGCGCCGGGGTGTACGGGGTCGCCCCGCTGCTGGTCGCGTTCTGCTTCGGCCTGCCTCCTGCGCCCGCGATGCTGCTCGTGCCGTTCGTCGGGGTTTTGACCGGCGTCGGGTTTGCCGCGCTCGGGATGCTGTTCTCGGCGGCGGCCACGACGTTCGACGATCTGAGCTACGTGATCAGCGGGGTGATCACGCCGCTGTTCCTGGTCGCCGGCACGTTCTTTCCCCTGAACCGGCTGCCCGACTGGCTGCGCACGGCCGCCCTGTTCAACCCGCTGTACCACTGCGTCGAGCTCGTGCGCCACTGCGCGTTCGGGCTGCGACCGGGTGCCGACATCGTGCACGTCGGCGCGCTCGCGCTGTTCGCCGTGCTGGCGTGGCGGCTCGCGGTGTGGCGGACCCGCGGGCGGTTGATTCTCTAGGTGAGCGATCGCCACGCGGCGAGCACCTGCACCGCCATGCGGTCGGTGCCGTAGCTCTCCGCCCGAGCGCGGCCGTTTGCGATGCGGGGGTCGGCGTCGGTCAAGTGCGGCTCGAGCGCGGCGCGCCAGGTCGCCGGGTCGAATTCCGTGCACAGGGTGCCGGGCAGGTCTTTCAGTGCGGTCGGGGCGATCCCCACCGGCGTGGCCAGGACCGGCACGTTGCAAGCCAGCGCCTCGAGCACGGCCAGGCCGAAGCTCTCGCGCTCGGACGGGACGAGCACGGCGTTGGCCGCGTTGACGTACAGCGGGACCGCGGCTGGATCGACGTTGCCGAGGCTGATCAGCTCGGCTTTCGTCTCGGCGGCGAGCGCGAGCGCGCGGTCGTGGCGCTTCTCGGGCCTTGTCGGGTCCGCCGGGAACAGGAGGTAGCGTCCGGTCGGCGCCAGGTTCAGCGCGGCGCGAGCCTCGGCGCGCGGAATCGGCCTGAAGCGCTCGAGGTCGACGCCGCAGGGGAGGACGGCTTGACGGCCACGCACCGCCCATCCGGGCACCTGGGTCGCCAGCGGCTCGGAGACCGTCGCCACGAGGTCGAGCATCGGGAGTGCGGCGAGCGTGATCGCACGTGAGCGCGGATGCACGAGGTCGGTGCCGTGCAGAGTTACCGCGTATGCCGCGCCGCGCGCGGCGAACGCCGGCCACGCGCTCAGCCCGAAGTGGGCGTGCACGACGTCGTAGCGCGTGGCGCGGTGGCGGCGGAGCAGCGCTTGCGCCGCCTTCACGTATGCCGCGGCCCCTCCCGGCGAGAACGCGAACAGCTCCACCTGCACTCCCTCGATCCGGCGCAGCGCCTCGACCTGATCGCGCACGAAGCTGCCCAGCGCGGGCCGCGCCGGGGTCGGATACATGTTCGTGACGACAAGCGCGCGCATGCGGGGGGCGAGCGTACCGCCGCCCACCTCTGGCACCATCCCGCGCGATGACCCCCGTCGCCCATCAACTCACATGACCCCGCTTGCCCACCAACCGGTTGGGGTCTTCGACTCGGGCGTCGGCGGCCTGACCGTCCTGCACGAGTTGCTCGTCTCGCTGCCGGCCGAGGACTACCTGTACCTGGGCGACACCGCGCGCTTCCCGTACGGCGACCGCACGCAGGACGAGTTGCGGGCGTTCTCGATCGAGATCGGCGAGCATCTGCTGGCGGCCGGGGCGAAGCTGCTGGTGATCGCGTGCAACTCGGCCAGCGCCGCCGCGGTGGACGCCGTCGAGCGCCATCTGTCAGCGAGCGGGCGCGATGTCGACGTGATCGGCGTGCTGCGCCCGGCGGCGCAGGTCGCGGTGGTCGCCAGTCACACCGGCCGGATCGGGTTGCTGGCCACGCCCGCGACGGTGGCTTCGGGCGCCTACGAGCACGCGGTCGCGTCGTTGGATCCCCACGTTCACCTGGAGAGCGTGGCCTGCCCTGACCTGGCGCCGATCATCCAGGGTGGGTTCCCGTTCGACGAGCGTGTCGTGTCGATCGTTCGCGGCTACTGCGTGCCGCTGCGCCGGGCCGAGGTTGACACCGTGATCCTCGGCTCGACGCACTATCCGCTGTGCGCGCCGATGCTGCAGCGGATGCTCGGCCGGGGGGTCACCCTGGTCTCCGCCGGCATGGGCGTCGCGCGCAGCGTCGAGCGCGCGCTGGCCTCGCGGGAGTTGCTGAACCCGCAGGCCGGCGAGGGGGCATATCGGTTCATGTGCACGGCGGACGTCGAGTCGTTCCGCGCGGTCGGGACGCGCTTCCTGCAGATGCCGCTGGGCGAGGTCGCGCACGTGGAACTGTCGGCCAGGGCGGCGGCGTGAGCGCGGCCGCCCCTCCGTCTCGCAGCTACGACCGCGCGCCAGACCAGCTGCGTCCGATGTCGATCGAGCCCGGATTCGTGCGCACGGCCACCGGCTCGGCGCTGATCTCGATGGGCGAGACCCGGGTGATCTGCACCGCGTCGGTGCAGAACAGCGTGCCGCGCTGGCTGGCCGGATCGGGGCGCGGCTGGGTCACCGCCGAGTACGGCATGCTGCCCGCCTCGACCGGCGAGCGCAAGCAGCGCGACGTGAGCCGCGGCCGGCCGGACGGCCGCACGGTCGAGATACAGCGGCTGATCGGCCGTTCGCTGCGCGGCGTGGTCGATTTCGCCGGGCTGGGCGAGCGAACCGTGTACGTGGACTGCGACGTGCTCCAGGCCGACGGCGGCACGCGCTGCGCGTCGATCACCGGGGGGATGGTGGCGCTGTCGCTCGCGTTTTCGCGGCTGATCTCGGAGGGTGCGCTGGAGCGCATGCCGTTGACCGGGAGCGTCGCCGCCGTGTCCTGCGGGATTGTCGGCGGCGTGCCCTTGCTCGACCTCGACTACAGCGAAGACTCGACCGCCGAGGTCGACGCCAATGTCGTCATGACCGGCGATGGGGGGCTGGTCGAGGTGCAGGCGACCGCGGAGCGAACGCCGCTGTCCCGCGCCCATCTCGACGATCTGCTCGCCCTCGCCGCCGGCGGGATCGTCGAGCTGCGTGCGCTCCAGGACGCCGCGGTGGCATGAGCTCGCTCGTCCTCGCCACCCGCAACCCCCACAAGCTCAGGGAGATGCAGCGTCTATTCGAGCCGCTCGGGGTTGAGATCGAGGGGTTGCCCGACGGCATCGAGCTGCCGCCCGAGGAGGGGGCGACCTTCGCCGACAATGCGCTCCCCAAGGCGTTGACCGCGGCGGAAGCCACCGGCCGGGCGGCGATCGCCGACGACTCGGGGATCGAGGCCGCCGCGCTGTCCGGCGCGCCCGGAGTGCGCTCGGCGCGCTACGCCGGCGTCGACGCCACCGACGAGCAGAACCTTGCGAAGTTCTCCGAGGAGGTGCCGGCGGACAGCCGGCTGCGCTACGTGTGCGCGCTGGCCTACGCGAATCCGTCGACCGGCGAGGAGCGCGTGTTCTTCGGCGATTGCCGCGGGCGCATGGCCCGGGAGCGGGCCGGATCGAACGGCTTCGGTTACGACCCCGTGTTCGTCCCGGACGCCACCGGGGACAATCGCACCATGGCCGAGCTCACGGACGACGAGAAGGACGCGATCAGTCATCGCGGCCACGCGGTGCGCGCGCTGCTCAGATGGACCCGTCTCTGACCTAGACGCGTCACCGCGGGGTCGGGAGCGATCCCACAATGCACCACTTTCCGGCCGCGAGTCTTTTGCCACTCGCCACCCTCCTGGCATGTGAACGCGGATTCGCTCGCGTATGGCGCGAGCGTTCTGCCACTCGGCGCCGGCGGCCGGGCGAGTGGCGGTTTCCTCGCGGTCCGGGAGCGACTACAGCAGGTTGATGAAGGCCGCCACCGCCACCGCGAAGGTCACGCCGGCGTAGCCGTAGTAGCCCTCGAGCACGAGGATCAGGACGACGATCAGGCACACCCCCACAGTGCCCAACCAGGCGAGTCGACCCAGGTTCACGACCGCATTCTGCTCCTCCCCGGCGGCACGGGATTCGGCTTCGGGGGTCTCGGTGCGGTCTACTTCGCTGATCATGGGCGCGGAATTGCGCAAATTCCGAAAAACTGAGCTATGCGTTGGCGCGGTGCGTGTGGCTCACGGTAGACAATGGCCCGGCCTGAAGCCACGGCGCAGTTGGCCGTCCGCCACTCGTGTTAGCTTCGGCAATTCCTACCACCTCGAAGGAGGGAGCAAGTGACCAAACAAGAATTCGTGGACCAGGTCGCCGATCGTGCCGGACTGAGCAAGAAGGACGCGGCGGGCGCGGTCGACGCTTTCCTGGATACGGTCGAGGATGCGCTCAAGCGGGGGAGCGACGTGTCGTTCTCGGGCTTCGGCAAGTTCAGCGTCTCGGCCCGCTCCGCTCGCGAGGGGCGCAATCCTGCGACGGGCGAGCGCATCCAGATCGCGGCCTCGAACGTACCGCGCTTCACGGCGGGGGCCGGGCTGAAGAAGGCGGTCAATTAGCGGAGCCCGTCAACGACGGTTGCCGCGCTAGCACCCTGTCCACGCCGGATGCCGCGGTCGCGAGCGGGATGCCGTGACCGTGGCGTCCATCGACCGCGCATCCGACGGCGCGTCTAACCGCGCATCCGACCGCGGATCCGCGACCGGGCGGACGCATGCGACGACGAGCTTCGGCGATCGGCTGGCCGAGCGAGTCGCCGAGCGCGAGTCACAACTCGTGCTCGGGCTCGACCCCGACCCGGCGCGGTTGTGGCCGCAGGCGCTCGCCGGCTCGGACCCGGCCCGGTTCTCGCAACAGGCACTCCCCGGCCCAAACCCCGATCCCCAACCTGGTGGCGCGGCCGGCTCGCCGGCGGAGCG
>DATFDC010000201.1:0-2978 GCA_035252415.1 Solirubrobacteraceae bacterium | reverse complement strand
CGAGGAGAAGGCCGGCGTCGGCTACCTGAACTTCGACTTCTACAACGGCGCGATGAGCACCGACCAGTGCCGGCGCCTGCGCGAGGCGTATCTGTACGCGCGCAGCCGCCGCACGACCAAGGTGATCGTGCTGGCCGGCGGCTCGGACTTCTTCTCCAACGGCATCCATCTGAACGTGATCGAGGCCGCCGAGAACCAGGGCGAGGAGTCCTACTACAACCTCCACGCGATCGACGACATCGTTCGCGACATCCTCGAGACCGATTCGCACATCACGATCTCGGCGCTCTCGGGCGACGCCGCCGCCGGCGGGGTTCCGTTTGCGGTCTCGGCCGACCATGTGGTGGCCCGCGAGGACGTCGTGCTGAACCCCTACTACCAGCACATGGGCGGGCTGTACGGCTCCGAGTACTGGACCTACGTGCTGCCCCGCCGGATCGGTCACGAGCTGACCGCCGAGCTGACCAGCGCCCCGTTCAACCCGATCGGGACCCGCCGCGCGGCCGAGATCGGCCTGATCGACGCGGCCTTCGGCGACAGCATCGCCAGCTTCCGCCCACAGGTCCAGGGCCTCGCCGAGCGCCTGGCCCGTCATCCCGACGTGCCGCACTGGCTCGAGCAGAAGCGCCGCGAGCGCGCCCGCGACGAGCAGGTCAAGCCGCTGGCCGCCTACCGCAGCGAGGAGATGGCCCGCTCGCACGAGTGCTTCTTCGGCGAGGATCGCAGCTACCACGTCGCCCGCGGCTTCTTCGTGCACAAGACGGGGGCTCCGTGCACCGTCCAGGTCGCAGCGCACCAGCCGAGCAGCGAGCGTGAGCTCACGCCGGCCCAGCGCGCGGTGACCAAGGTCCGTCAAACGAAGCAGTCCATCGCGCGATGAGCGCCGTGGCCGGCGCCCCCTCCATCGAGGAGGGTCTCACCCCCGGGTCGGTGCCGGCTCCCGACGAGCGCGTGGGCGGCATTCGGCGCCGGAGCCTCGGCGCGTGGCTGGTGCATCGGTGGGTCACGCTCAAGCACTGGCTGCCCAAGGGTCAGCTGCTTCCCGAGCACGTCCTGCGCCGCCGCCACCACTCGATCTGCGTGCTGCTGTGGCTGCACGTGCCCGGGCTGTTCGCGTTCGGGATGCTGTTCGGCAATCACTCGATCGACCACGTCGCGCTCGACTCCAGCCTGGTCGCGTTGTGCGGCGTGGGAGCGAGCTCCGAGCGCTTCCGGATGAAGGCCCGGATTATCGCCGCCTCGTTCGGCTTGGTCACCTGCTCGGCCGTCCTGGTCGACCTGTGGAACGGGCAGACCGAGGCGCACTTCCACTTCTTCGTGATGATCGGGGTGCTGACCCTGTACCAGGACTGGACGCCGTTCTTGGTCGCGATCCTCTACACGGTCATCCATCACGGCCTCGGCGGCGTGCTCGCGCCCGACTCGGTGTACGGCGCCAACACCCCGGAGGCGCGGAGCCCCTGGGTGTGGGCTCTGATCCACGGCGGCTTTGTGCTCGCCGCGAGTGTGGCCCACGTGGTGGCCTGGCGGACCAACGAGAACCAGCTGCTGCGCGATCCGCTGACCGGCCTGCCCAGCCGGCTGCTCTATCTGAACAACCTGAAGCTCGCGCTCGAGCGCCTGGGGCGCGGCCCGAACCGCTCGGTCGCGGTGCTGTTCCTTGATCTGGACCGCTTCAAGGTGATCAACGACAGCCTCGGCCACGGCGCCGGCGACCAGCTGCTCGAGGCGGTCGCGGAGCGCATCGGCCACTCTCTGCGCCGGCACGAGACGCTGGCCCGGTTCGGCGGCGATGAGTTCGTGATCCTGTGCGAGGACATCTTCGATGACGAAGACGCGGTGGCGGTGGCCGAGCGGGTGCTCAAGGCGTTCAGCCTGCCTTTCCATCTGGCCCTGGGCGAGACGATGGCCGCGGCCAGCATCGGCATCTCGGTCACCTCGGATCCGAACCAGGATCCAGACGATTTGATCCGCGACGCCGACGCCGCGATGTACCGGGCCAAGGGCGCCGGCGGCGCGCGCGTGGTGCTGTTCGACGAGGTCACCCGCGAGCGGGCCCTGGCGCGGCTGCACAACGAGAACGCGATCCGCAAGGCGATCGAGCGCGAGGAGTTCCGGGTCTTCTTCCAGCCCGAGATATCGATCGACGGCGAGCACATCATGGGGATGGAGGCGCTGGTGCGCTGGCAGCATCCCGAGCGCGGCCTGCTCGGACCGGGCGAGTTCATCTCGCTGGCCGAGGAGACCGGCCTGATCGTGCCGCTGGGCACCTGGGTGCTGCGCGACGCCTGCCAGCGCGCGGTCGTCTGGCAGCGCTCGCGCCCGGCCGATCAGCCGCTCACTCTGCGCGTCAATGTCTCGGCGCGCCAGCTGGCCCAGGACTCGCTGCGCGCGACCGTGGCGGAGGTCATCGCCGAGACCGGCATCGAGCCGCGCCTGCTGTGCCTGGAGGTCACCGAGAGCGTGCTGATCGAGGATCCCGAGGAGTCGATCCGCACGCTGACCGAGCTCAAGCAGCTGGGCGTCAAGATCGCCATCGACGACTTCGGCACCGGCTACTCCTCGCTCGAGTACCTGCGGCGCCTGCCCGTCGACTGCGTAAAGGTCGACCGGTCGTTCGTGCGGGGCGTGCCCGAGAACGAAGAGGACGTGGCGATCGTCAACGCGGTGATCGAGCTCGGTCACGCGCTGAAGCTGTCGGTGACCGCCGAGGGGGTCGAGACGACCGATCAGTTCGACAACCTGCGTGCGGCCGGCTGCGACACCGCGCAGGGCTTCCTGTTCTTCCGTCCCGAGCCGCCCGAGGAGGTGGCCAAGCTGTTCGCCGGCGCCCAGGCTGCGGCCGAGGCCGGGATCGTCTGCTCGAGCGGCCCGGTGAGCACGCCGGACGGGGCGGGTCCGATCGGGGTCATCGCGTCGGCGCCGGCGCCGGTCCCGAGCCCGCCGGCCCAGCGCCGGCTGATCCCGCCGCCGAGCAC